>CAKZPJ010000564.1 GCA_937138955.1 uncultured Flammeovirgaceae bacterium
TTCCGCCCCAAAATTCCGGCGTTCAATCTGAGTACTTTATTATTCCATCGTTCCTTAACGAGTTTGCTCCGGCAAAAAATGCTTCCTAAATTGCTAAAGTGTGTCGTCTATTAGGCTAACGTGAGATTTTGAGATCCGTTTTGCTTGAAAGTCAACACATCCTAACTATAAAACCTAACCTTTTTACCTATGAGATTGATCTTATTTTTTGCTACTGGCTTATTCATAACCGCTTGCGGTGGTTCGGGAAATCAAACCGAAGAAACATCAGCGGAGGCAGCCTCATCAGAAGAGGCATCACTGAGTGTGGATATTCAAGAACAGTGGGCGACTGATACCGTACTTCGTACTCCCGAATCGGTGCTGTACGACGAAGCAACCGATATGATTTTTGTGGCTAACATCGGCACATTCAACCGAGACAGTAAAGACGGTGACGGATTCATTTCCGTGCTCGCCCCCGATGGAGTAGTGGACGAACTAAAGTGGGTAGAAGGGTTGAATGATCCGAAAGGAATGGGCGTGTTTGACGGTAAACTATTCGTAGCTGATATGGATGAAGTGGTTGAGATTGACATTGCCAACGCTGAAATCATCAATAAGTATCCGATTGATGGAGCTATTTTTTTAAACGACATCACTATTAACGGCCAAGGTCAAGTGTACGTCTCTGACTCCGATGACGATAAAATTCATGTGATAGACGGAGGGCAGCCAATGGTCTGGCTGGAAGATTCTGCCTTGCAGCGTCCTAACGGATTGCTAGCCGATGACAATCAAATGCTCCTGGCTTCAGCCGGAGGTGGCTTTCTGGCTCCCATTGATTTAGATAGCAAACAAGTGCAAGACACTTGGTTAGAAGGTATTCCTTCGGCCGATGGTATTATAAAAACCATGAACGGCGATTACATTGTATCTACTTGGCAGGGTGAAGTGCACTACATAGCCGCTGAGAGTGGACAAACTATCAAGCTACTAGATACTAAAGCAGAGGAAATAAATGCAGCAGATATTGGGTACATTCCCCAGCAAAACCTTCTTCTGGTTCCTACTTTTAGAGATCATCGGGTAGTGGCTTATAAAGTGACTGCGAACTGATGGAGTGGCTGGTCATTTGTTGTCTGCTGAGTTATCACCCGCCCGTGATTGCCTCCGATACGCTTTACGGAACCTATACTATTCCTAAAGAACAAATTAGTCTGAACCTTAGTCCGCCCAATAATTATACTATGTTTATGACTCAGTACAATCAGCGTAGTGAGTCAGTGAATAGTCAGGAGATTTCTCATGGGCAGTTTTCTCTAGTAGCTGATACAGTGATTCTAAAAGATGCTACTACCGGAAAGGCGATGAAGCTATTAGCAGATAATAAGGAAAAACTGCAACCGCTGAATGTTCCCAGTTTGAATAAAAAGGCTGAGTTTTTAGGTCAGAATCAGTACTATGCTAATGGTAAATTAAAGTGGGAAGGCGAGTGGCGCCGAGGAAAAAAACATGGTACTTGGACGTATTATGATGAAGCCGGCGACATGATCAAATCAGTCCGCTACAAACGAGGGAAAATGATAGAGTGAGTGATGACTGATAATTTAACAATCAGCCACCTGCCTACCAGTAGCAATTCCTTGCTAGGGCAGGTGAACCATCAAGCTAACTTCAAACACCAAACGAATAGCTAACAGCTACTTAAAACCCGCTGTCAATTCGCATGTAAGAGGATTGCAATAATGCTCCGGCACCTTCAATAGCCGCCATCGCAGTTTTTTCTACCTCAGCCAGATTTCCATCGGGTGTTTGCCGTACCTTGGCAATTTCTCGGCTGATATCATCTACATACGTCTTCATCTGTCCTAGATCGCCCGCGGGAGGAGTGGATCCGGATGGCTGACTTTTTACTTCCCGAATTCGGTATTCCAGATCGGTCTTTTGCCGCATCAACGAAGCAATAAGTGCGCGCTTTTCAATGCTCTCGAACTCAGTATCCATTTCCAAATCAGCTTCCTCCGAGACTTCACCTTCCTCGGATTCACTTCCTCCACAAGAAGAGAGTCCACAAGCAAGAATAATGGCAAATAGTAGTGAGTATAATTTCATGATAGTTAGTTTACGGTACGATAGTTTTTCTTAGAAGAGAACCAAATTCTCGAGACAGTGTTTGAAGTTAGTATTATTAATGCTTGCGGTCGCAATAAAAAACAGCTACTTCTTTACGATAATCACGGCTATTCACGTTCTATGTATTGTATCATCACCATTACATTATGAAAAACGCTCTCCTACTGATTTCGTGCTACTTCATCATCGCAATCATTAGTGGTTTTCGTCCTACTGAAGATAAGTTTATTCGGGTAGATATTTCGGAGGAGATCAGCGTGAGCTTACCCGAATCGTTTAAAGTAATGACGGCGGATCAAATGCAACAGAAATTTCTCTCAGCTCGTCCACCGCTGGCTGCCTACACTAGCCCTAATCAGTTAGCTGATTTCAGCGTGAGTGCCGCTAATACCCGCTGGCGAGCCGATGACTTACCCATGTTGAAAGACTTTTACCGATCCAGCCTACTAGAGCTATATGATGAAGTTGATTTTCTGGACGAAGGAATTCGCGAGGTAGACAACACGCAAGTTGCCTATTTTGAATTCACTTCTATGATTAAGCAGGATGAAGATGCTATTGTGCCTAAACCTCCGGTGCATCGCTACACCTACGCCCAATACACCATTCGCCAAAATAAAGCTATCGTTTTCACCTTTAGCTGTCCGCGCCAACGCCAAACCCAGTGGCAACCCACTGCCCAAAAAGTAATGAAAAGTGTGAAGTTGAAGTAGTGCTAAGGTGTGTTATGGTGCGAGGTGTTATAGTGCTTGTGTACTTTTGTGTTCTAGTATGTTGAGTATTTTTTACTTCTCAATTGCTCTTCTCATATACCAGTTCCCAGTAAAGTATTTGTCTTTATATTTTTCTTGTAATCCTTCACGCTTCTCTTCTTCAAGAATTTCCCAAGTGCCTTGATAACAGTTCTCATTTTGGTTAAATGTTCCTAAGTAATGAATGTCAGGATGCCCCTCTGTTTCGTCACCAAAATATTCGCCATCCTCAAAAAAGACAAGTCGATCGTATTTCTTAATAAAACTGACAACGCCGTCTTCGCAAAATCCGGTGATTTTAGAAGCTTCGTCAGAAAGGGTTGTATCTTGAGCAATTCCAGTGAGTTCACCGT
>CAKZPJ010000565.1 GCA_937138955.1 uncultured Flammeovirgaceae bacterium
AGATAGTACTAGTTTGCCTATCGTGATTTCTTGATTGTCGATAGTGCGTTTTTCAGTAAGCGAACGGCTACCGGAATACACTAACTCCGCTGGAACCTGCGGATCGTAGCTTTCTGGATATTGACTGGCTAAGGGCTGCTCGAATACATCGTGGCGAGCGGAGGTAAGGCCATTGCTACCCATGCCCCCGTTGTACTCGGTTTCGTAAGCGGCTTGTCCGAAAGAAGCGAGTCCTACCACTACATCTCCGGCCGCAATACGATCGTTGGAAATTACTTCATCGCGTCGCATTCGGGCAGTGACGGTACTATCTACCACAATAGTCCGTACTAGGTCGCCCAGGTCAGCCGTCTCACCCCCGGTACTGATAATATTCATACCATAATCGCGAAGCAGTTGCAGTACTTCTTCCGTGCCCTCAATAATGGCCTGTATCACTTCGCCCGGAATGAGATGTTTGTTACGGCCAATGGTAGAGGATAGCAGAATATTATCAATCGCACCTACACAGAGCAAGTCATCAGTATTCATGACTACCGCATCTTGAGCAATGCCTTTCCATACCGACAGGTCGCCAGTTTCTCGCCAGTACATATACGCCAGCGAAGATTTGGTACCCGCTCCGTCGGCGTGCATGATGTTACAGTAAGCCGAATCACCCCCTAGCCAGTCAGGTACAATTTTGCAAAAGGCTTGAGGAAACAATCCTTTATCAATGTGGCGGATTGCCTGATGCACATCTTCTTTGGTAGCGGAAACTCCCCGCTGCTGGTAACGCTCACTCATACTTAAACAGTTAACAATGAACAGTGAGCAATGTACAACAAGCAATTGAAAGTGGACAGTGGATAGTTGATAATTACTAATGATTAATGACAACCAGTGGCAAAGGACTATGGACTATCAACCCCGGACACCCCGGATACATTCCGGGGCGGGGCGGGGGTGGACTAATATCCTACTCTGAAGAATTACTAGCTTGGGTGCTATTCTGCCGAATACGGGTCACTTTAAATTCGGTACGGCGGTTAATTTCGTGTTGATCGTCGTTGATAGCATTTTTGATAATCAGTTGACTTTCTCCGTAGCCTCGGGCAGTGAGTCTACCTGCATCAATACCGCTTTCTACCAAATACTGAACCGCTGATGCTGCCCTACGTTGCGATAGAGCTTGGTTATAGTCATTATCTCCCTGCGAATCGGTATGTGAACTTAGCTCAATTACGATCTGCGGATTATCATCCAAAATGTTAACTAGCTTATCTAGCTCTACCGCCGCTGCATCGGTGATGAAGGATTCATCAAACTCGTAGTAAATATTTTCCATCACAATAGGCTTGTCCAACACTAGTTTGTTCAAAACTATCTTGGTGCGAAACGTAGTATCAGTTACCATTGCCACCAAATCTTCCTGCGGAATAGTTTTACCAATCGTGCTGAAGTCAATTCGCTCGGTGAAGAAACCCTCTTTCTCAGCTACTAACTCATAGTTAGTTCCTCCGTTAACTTTAAAGCCGAAGTCACCTTCGTTTCCAGTAGTTTCATTGGCAATATCATCTCCCTGCGGAAATTTTAGTTTTACTTTTACGCCCTCTACAATTTCCTCCTTACCACTTTCTTCATCTTTGGTTACGGTTGTTCCCGCCAAGAAGTAATTGACAATTTTTAAGTTCGGATCGTTATTGACGAAAGCGTAAATGTCATCATCACCCGCTCCGCTGCTGCGGTTAGAAGTAAAGTAACCGTCTTTGATCGTGGTGAAAGAAATGCCAAAATCATCGGCTACCGAATTTACCGGAGGACCCAAGTTCTCAATGAAAACTTCTCCATCTTTACGAGTGGCTACAAATATATCTAATGCGCCCATGCTGGGATGTCCGTCGGATGAGAAGTACAGCTTACCATCGTCGGTTACGTAGGGGAACATGTCATGGCCGGGAGTATTGATAGTGCTTCCCATATTTCGCACGTTACTCCAACGTCCTCGCCCATCAACCCGAGCCGAGTATATGTCAATGCCGCCTTGCCCACCCGGACGATTAGAAGCAAAGTAGAGCGTTTTTCCGTCGCGACTAAAGGTAGGGGTAGAATCCCAGGCATTCGGGTCGTTGATGCTTAGAATTTCGGGTGTAGTCCACTTACCTTTTTGGTAGCGCGACATATACAGATTCACATCGCGGGTGCCCTTCTTTTTGCCACTGTTCCCGCGGGCAAACACCATCATTTTACCATTGGGCGAAAAAGTAATCACTCCTTCATTAACCGCTTCACTAGCGAATTCAGCTCCTAGAGTTTTAGCCTGCTCCACTAGCACTTGATCATTCTGAATAGGGGCTTTAAAGATATTGGTAAAACCAGTGCCAGTTGCTTTATAAACTTTCTCACTCCCCCTTGAGGAGGTGAAGTACAGTGAACCCCGGTGGGCGATAGGAGCATACTCCGCCTCTTCAGTGTTGACTGAGGCTACGGGTTCAATTTCAAAGTACTCATCTTTGATCAGAATGCTATCCAGATTATTTAGGTTCGCAATTTCCTGGTTGGCCCATTCAGTATATTCCAATACGCTATCCCTCGATAGCTTTAAATATTCGTCTAACTGCTGTTTGGCTTGTTCGTATTCGCCATTTTGTTTGAGTGCTAAAGCGTAGTGAAATACCGCTGCCGAATCTGCTACTCCCATATCAATAGCGGCCTCGTAGTAAGGCATGGCTTCGGCTAGGCGATTACTTAGGCGATAGGCTTCGGCAATGCGGTAGTTAGATTCACCAACTTCCACTCCATTGTCCATTGCCACTCTATATTGTTCGATGGCTACATTATAATCACCTCCATCAAAGCTATTGTAACCTTTAATCAACGCCCGCTTGCCCGGGTTGCAGGCTGCCAATACCACTAACAGTACTAAAGAAGCAAGCCCAAAACTGTTTATTCTCATCATAGGTATCTCGAAATTTTTTAAAGATACGAAATATGTCAATCAACGGCGAAACTCTACTCGCCAAATCCGTTCATAAAACGCTTCCTTGCCCGAAAAAAGTATGTTTGACTGAGAAGGAAATAATCTCATTCGCTAAATTAGGCGTTCGTTGTTTGAGGTAAGTAACGAGCCAACCAAGAATCTTGCACCGGAATTTTCCAACGGTTAATAAAAGCTTCAATCGTAAGAACAGTATTATCAAAAGTGGTAGCATCCGGTAGTATCTGTCCTTGTTTCACTGCGTGCTTCGCCTGGTTCATCGGCAGCAGTTGCACTGCATCGTTCTGCCAGAAAGCAATTTGGGTACGATCAAAGAAGCTAATTGCTGTATTCTCAGTGGAAAATTTATGCTCTAATTCTCGTACAAAAGCTACGGAACTATCAATTGAGCAACCGCTGGCCGCGTTGTACTGCTCGTCTACTGCGATTACTAAGAAATACTGGTAAAACACCTGTACGGAAGATTGTAGTGCGTTTCCGTGAGCTGCCCACTGATTAGTGAAAGCCTGACCTAGCTGAATAGCTTGAGCTTCTTCCGCATCACTTAACGGACGATTCGCTTGATAAACCCAAACTCGGGCAGTGGCAGGCATTTCTTCAAAAGGAATATACATTGTGAAAAATTTTTTATGGTAAGCTGATGAATTATCTTGGTGCTTTGGCTTAGCCGAATAACAAAATTTCTGGAGTATTGGTGCAAAAACGTTCGCGTAAAGGGCTTCTCGTAAAGATTTTTCTATTTATCCTAGTTTCGGGGTTTGGTTATTCAGTTTATTACATTTTTCAGGCACTGCCTATTCTCACCGGATTTGGGGCTAAGCATTTATGTTCCTGCCACTTTGTAGCCCAGCGTTCCGATAGTTCAGTACTGGTGAATGAACTGGCTCGTTTTCCGTATCGGCTGGCTGAGTACGAAGCGAACGACGCTGATTCTTCGGTTACTGCTTCCATTTTTGGAATAGCTACTCGCCAA
>CAKZPJ010000566.1 GCA_937138955.1 uncultured Flammeovirgaceae bacterium
TACCTCCGCTATCGGGCAGGCAAGCACTTCCCGACTGATGTGATTACCGGATATATAGTAGGAGCTTCACTGGGCTATCTAATTCCTCATTTGCATAAGGACGATAACTCGACCGAGAGCACGCAAAACACTGCTGGACAAATGCCTATCATTCAACCTCTGTTTCAGATTACGTTTCTTCTTTAACGACAGTTTCCTCTTTGCAACTACTCTATAAAAGTACTGCTGCTTAGCCAGTGAATCTCAATAAAGCCTAGCTCTTTGTTTGCCAATATGCTTATCTCAGCCATGTTAGCTCAAATGTAAAACCGGGTAGCACAGTTTTTCCTGAAAGGGTTTGGTCAAAGCCAATGATTCGCTCAACCTTATTATCGTAGTACACCCAGACTTGTTCTTCTTTAGGATAGATCAGCCACCCCAATTGGCAACCATTGTCCACCCATTCCGTCATCTTTTCTTGGGATGTTTTTAACGTATCGGAGGGAGAAATTAACTCTACTACAAAATTGGGGCATAGCGGAGGAAATTTTTCTTGCTCTTCGTAGGATAGGGCCTCCCACCGAGACGTAGCTACCCACGCCGCATCCGGGGAGCGCATTGCACCATTAAGAAGGAGGAAGCCTGTAGAAGAATTAAAAACTTCGCCGAGCTGAACTTCTTCATTCCAAATCCACAAACGAGACGTGATACTACTATTTTTCTTTCCAGTGAGTCCTCCAGTAGGTGACATAATAATAATCTCTCCGTTCGCGTTTCGTTCAAATCGTAAGTTGCGGTTCTCCTGGCAGAAATCGAAGAACTCATCGTCAGTAAACTGTAAGTTCTTAGGCAGCCTGATTGCATACTTTTCCATAAGATGAAGATAAGAATTTTCACTAATAGATGATAACTCCCGGTATTGCGTGTAGGCTTATCTTTTCTAACGATGCGACCAATCGTACTGATCTAGCGTCTCTAGAGAAACTTTCAGTAGATGAATACAACCATCTATGTCTTCTTTATTAGCCATTTCAATTACTTGATGAAGATGGCGGGTAGGGATAGAGATAGCTCCAGCAATAGAGCCTTGTTTACCCATACGCTGCACTCCGGCGGTATCGGTACCTCCGGCGGTAAGTACCTCGGGTTGCCACTTAATTTCGTTCTTCTCAGCAGTTTGCTTCATGAATTCTACCATGCGATAGTCGCAAATGGTGGAACCATCCATCACTTTAATGGCTGCTCCCTCACCTAACGAAGTAATTTTTTGGTGGGCTTGCGCTCCGGGCAGATCAAACGCAATAGTGGTGTCTAAACCAAACCCAAAATCAGGATTGATAGAGTGAGCGGCTACGTTAGCTCCGCGTATACCCACTTCTTCCTGAACGGTGAAGACTCCGTACACATCGTAGGGCACATCGCTAAGCTGGCGCAGTGTTTCAATCAAGATAAATACTGACACCCGATTGTCAATGGATTTACAGTTTACGCAGTCACCCATCTCAATAAGTTCTCGTTCGCGGGTAATGGGATTACCTACGCTAACTAGCTCCTTCACCTCATCAGCTTTCATACCCAGATCGATGAAATAATCGGTATTTTTCGGGTTTTTGTTGCGTTCTTCGGGAGTCATTACGTGAATGGGTTTGCTACCCATTACCCCAATCAGGTCTTCTTTTCCGTGGACAATTACTCGCTGGGCAGTTAGCGTTTTAGGATCAAAGCCACCCAACGTATGAAAGCGAATAAAGCCGTTATCGTCAATGTGGGTAACAATGAAGCCAATCTCATCCATATGAGCGGCTACCATCACTTTCTTACCATCCGGGTTGTTTTTACTCTTCTTCACTGTGATCACACTACCCATGTTATCAACTTCCCAGTGGTCCACTAATGGTTCTATTTCTTTAATAACCAATTGGCGCACTCGCTCTTCAAAACCGGGAGCACCAGCTACTTCACAAATTTTCTTCAGTAATTCTACGTTCATAATTATTTTACCATGTGATTTTAACCCGTCATCGCAATCCGTACTTATTAGATACTATTGCGAGGCTAAAATTACGTAATTTCGCCCGACAATAAAATGAGTAAGTATGCGACAACGGTTACTACGAGAAGGAGCCAATGAGTTGAGCTATGAGATCCGAGGAATTGTACGTAAAGCCCACCAAATACGAGCATTAGGCCATACTATTTTTTGGGAAAATATTGGTGACCCAGTACAGAAGCACTACCAAATGCCTGACTGGATTAAAGAAATTGTGGTCTCACTAGTGCAAAAAAATGACACTTTTGGCTACTGCGACTCTAAAGGAGTACTAGAGACCCGCCAATTTTTAGCCGAGCTTAATAATCAACGAAACGGAGCACAGGTAACTGCCGAAGACATATTGTTCTTTAATGGACTGGGGGATGCTATTGGCAAACTTTATCAGTACTTAATACCGACTTCGCGAGTAATCGGCCCATCACCTTCGTACTCTACTCATTCCTCGGCCGAGGCTTCTCATGCTAATCATCACCCTATCACCTATAATCTCGATCCAAATAATAATTGGTATCCTGACTTAGACGATTTACGGTTAAAAGTGCAGTACAACCCTAACATTGTCGGCATTTTATTGATTAATCCAGATAATCCTACTGGAGTAGTGTATCCTAGAGAGATTTTAGAAGAAATTGTAGAGATAGCTCGCACCTACGATTTATTCCTAGTGGCTGATGAAATCTACCTGAATATTACGTACAATGGAGCCAAGGCACATGCGTTAGCCGAGGTAATTGGGGAGGTACCAGGTATCTCTATGAAAGGTGTTTCCAAAGAATTGCCTTGGCCGGGTGCCCGTTGTGGCTGGATGGAATTCTACAATCGCCATCAGTCTAGCGATTTTAATAAGTACTGTGCCACATTGGAGAACGCTAAAATGATTGAGGTTTGCTCTACCAAGCTTCCTCAGTTGGCAATCCCTAGAATTATGGATAATGCTCGCTACACTAATTATCGCGAGAGCTTCAATCAGGCGATTGGACAACGAAGCCACATAATCAGCGAGTTACTGGCAGATATTCCGACCATCACCTTCAACCCAACCTACGGAGCTTTTTACAATACGATTATCTTCCGCAATGGTGTACTGAAGCCTGATCAGAAGTTGAGAATTGAAGATAACCAGGCAAAAAATTTATTAGAAGATTGGTTAACGCAAGATCTAGATATGGCGTTAGATAAACGCTTTGTCTACTACTTGCTAGCGGCAAAGGGAGTATGTGTCGTTCCCATTTCTTCCTTTTGCTCCGATCTTCAGGGCTTTCGCGTAACGCTACTAGAAAATGATGAGGAAATCCTGCGAGAAACCTTTACTCGTATTCGGGAGGCGGTAATTGAGTTTACAGAACTGATGGGTTAATGACTGGTGCCATCGTGACGCGGATCAATAACAGGCAAAGAGGCAATTATTCATCACTCACTATTCATCAGGCATTACTTCAAGAGTTTCCCTTAATCACCCAGTAGTCATCCATGTAGTGCTCCTTTAGTTCATAGTTACGGTTATCCCAGGTTTGCTGCTTTAGCAAGATGTTAGGATACTCGCCACTGAACCAGTATTCGTTTGCCTTACTATTATCTAGTTGCACTGTTACTTTCCAGACATCATTGACCTGACTCATATCGTATTCGGTAGACAATTGTAAGCCTTCATCCTTGGTCACTGAGAAAGTGGCATTATAAATTGTGGGCTCTTTCGCTTTACTGCTGACTTGCGACTCAGCCACCGCTTGTTGAAAAGAAAGTCCGTCAGCAAAATTTAAAGCGCGCAATGAGTGAGAAAGCTGGTCTTCAAACATAAATCCACCCTTGATCGTCGTCTCGCCAACGCCTTGCCCATCCCAATAGCTGTTGTAGCCAAATGTGTAGCGTTTACCATCAGCAATAAAGTGTTTTGCAGTATTACCGCACCATTCCTGCGAAGAGTTAGTCAGCTTGTAAACCATAGATGGTTGATCGCGCTTGTAAAAAATACTGGTCATGAAATGGTAGGGATAATTATCGGTCGGAATGCGAGCAAATTTGTTCACCTTCATCACATCAAACAGATCATTACGGGAATAGTCATCGGTTTTTACTTTGTATTCCTCATTGAAGGTTTCTTTCACTAGTACAAAAACGTACTCAAAGTTACGAGGCTTACCGTAAATGGTACGAGTAGCTTCATATTTAGCCACCTCAGCCTTCCCCTGATCCCAAGTAGATTCCTTCGCCCATTCCTGATTAAAGTGCTCGGCTGAAGGAATTCGGTCTTGCGCGTTGCCTCCGGTACAAGCGTAGAGTGCGCTCATCAGTCCGAGAAATAGTAAGGATTTTATTGTATTAATGTCGATAAGCTTTTTCATAAGTATTCGTTTTTAGTCACTGATCACTCCGGATAAGTTCTGGAGCGGGACAGGTTGGTCAATGGTCATTTGATTTTGGAGTTTGGTAAATCATTTATCTTCAGCTTTTCATCCTTTTACCCTTCACCTTGAACCTTTCAATCCCTCTACCCTTCCCCTGTCTTCCTTTTCATTCGTAATTTCTGAGGAAAAGTTATGCTATTATCTACTTTAGGTACTTTGCGCCTAAAGACGATCGCTTCAGGTCATCAATTGTATCAATATCGTTAAGGATTGGTAGTTCCTTGAGCGAAAGTTGTTGCTTCTGAATATCCTGACGGGTACGGTCTGCTACCGACTCGGTACTCCATGTTTTATTAGAAAACAAAGAAGCGTACAACTGGTTCATCCCCAGCAAATAATACCCCCCATCCTGCGATGAGCCTAACACCACATCGTGTTCGTGCAGAGCGGTGAAGGCTTCAGTTAGATGTTCAGTAGTCAGGTCAAAACAATCAGTGCCGATAATGCAGATGCGAGCGTAGCCTCGGGCAAAACCCTGAGCAAAAGCCTGCTGCATTCGCTCGCCTAAATCACCTGCCGACTGTAATGCTTTCTGAAAAATGCTCGATTCCCACTGGTCATCAGCTACAATGTAGGGAGTATAATAAACGATTTTTTCCTGCGATAAAGCAAATGTAACCGCATGGGTATGGGACAATAACCCCTGGTAAACCTCTAGTGCCTTCTCATCACCCACACTAGCCGCCAACCGAGTTTTAGCTTTCCCAAGCTGAGGTACTTTAGTAAAAATGATGAGTAGCTCCTTGTCAGTAGTCATCAGCTTTCAGTCCACAGTCTACAGTTATCATTCATTACTTTCAATTTCCGGTCTCCAGTCTCCAGTCTCCATCCTCCGGTTTCCGTTAATATATTTTTACTCCGCTTTTCAGCCATTTAGACCAGTTTCGGTTGTAAGTATGTACGCTGTCGGTAGGTTGATTCTGGGAATTAATGATTTCTTTATGTTCATTTTTCCACTGAAAAATACCACCGTACAGATTGTAAACATGCCGAAAGCCAGCTTCTTTCATAGCTTCGCCTACTCGCTCACTACGGTAGCCTACCGAGCAGTAAACCACCACGGTATCTTCTTTGGAAAGACGGCTTAGCTGATCGATATCAAACGAATCGTAGTCAATTAGTTGCGCCTCCGGTAAGTGACTTACGTTATACTCTTCTGGAGCTCGAGTGTCTAGCAGCACTATATTCGTCGTTTGTTGTTGAAGGCTGTCCAAGGTAGTTGGCCGCATCAGCGGAACTGAGTTTTTGTAGAGCGAAGCTAGTTTCTCGTCGTAGTTTTTTTGTCCACAAGCCAAGAGAGAAATACTTCCCAATAGAATTAGCTCAATCCTCAGCCGTAAAAACTTCTTCATTCTTTTTTCACATTAAGTCCAGCAGCCTGCCAGCTTCGGATGCCTCCGCTTAGGTTTTTCACATCTTGGTAACCCGCTTTCAGTAGCTGCTGGGCCACTCGTCCGCTTCGCCCTCCTGACAGACAATACACCACCACTGGTGTTTCTTCCGAAATATCCTGAATATCGCTCAATTGAAAAGTAGTGTAATTGACAAACCGAGCACTCTTCAGATGACCAGCTTGGTATTCTTCCGGCGAACGAGTATCAAGCACGACAATGCTACTGTCTTCCTGTAAAAGTACTTGCAGATCATCCGCCTCAATTAATGGAACAGTTGATTGAGCTAAGCTTTTCAGAGAGAAAAACATCCAAATTAGTGCAACCCGAAGTATCATGATGAATTACAAATTGAAAAATTAAAGATGATAAAATTACAGCTTATAGAAGCCGATTTTCAATCACACGACAACCGTCTGTAATTTTCAATTATCAACTAAAAGAAGAACGTGTAGTATGGTTCATCTTTAGCTAATCGCTGGGTAAGTAGTGCGGCTTCACGAGCGTGATAATCACCCCACATACTAGATTCACCGTTCGCAATTTTGCTACCCTCAGGCACATAATCCCACCCGTTAGGTTGATGGTAGATGGAGTGCAGAATTAATCCCTGATGATCCTCATCCGTACTTAGATAGGGTTCCCGGAATAACGTATCTAACACCGTTAGCCCCGCCTGAAAATATTTCTTACCACTTTCATCTTTACCCTTACTTTGCAAGTACTTACCCAAGCGAAGTAGCCCCTGAGAAGCAATGGCGGCAGCCGAGCTATCAATGGGTTCATAGTCGTTGTACGGATCAGATGGGTTATCCAGATAATCGTCCATTTTATGAAGATTGGGTGCGCCCGTATCCCAGTACGGAATACCATCGGTCGGCGTATGCTCAATATAAAAATCGCAAGTGGCTTTCGCTGCCTTTAGCATGAACTCTTCAATTTCAGCGCGTTCGTCGTAGCCACTTAGATCATCATCACCCAGAGTATCCAAAAACTCTAATTCCTCAGCAAAGCCACACATGGCCCAGGCCAAACCACGTGTCCAGGTAGAGAAACCGGTGTAACCTTGCTGAGAGTTCGGGCAGCGGTAATTACCGTCTTTGGTATTAAAGACACATTCGTGCGCCGCCCGACCGCGAATATCGTAGGTATCCCGACCTTCTCCGTAGAAGACGGAATAGTCCGCAGTAGCTTTTAGGTGCTGTAGTGCCCGATGCAGCAAGTTGATCTTCACATCGTTTTCAGTTTGCAGCACGTGACCTAGTTGATGCGCCACCATCAGCGCGCGGCAAGAACGAATGGTATCCACAAATAGTGAATGTGGCCCGTTGAAGGAGTGAATAAACCCTCCGTTCTTCGTCTTCGTCCAGCGGGTAGCTTGCGCGGCTCCCGAAGCTTTTAGAGCCATTTCGTAGAAATGCTGTTCCCAATCGTTCTGCGGAATTTTCCCTTCGCGCATCAGACGGCTCAGGTTGCCGTAGGTGCTCACGTTATTAAATCCGTGATCGTGCACTCCAATATGGCTCACGTGCGGAGCCATTTCCTCTACCGTTTTGCTACGACCAATGTTCAAAAACTGCTCGTCGCCGGTAGCGTCGAACTGTAGAATGGCCGAACCGTACTGAAAGCCCTGTGTCCACTCGGTCCAGCCGCGGGTGGTGTAATGTCCTTTGACGGTAAAGACCGGAGAGCCTTTGGTTTCATCGTAGTGATTTTCAATATGCAATATCTTCTGCCCAGATAATTCCCAGAAAGTATCTAGCAGCGGTTGTAGAGATTGAGGAGTAAGTTGGTGGTTGATCTTCAGCATGAATAGTTAAAATTTGCCCGAAGATAGAGAGAATGGATTAGAGGGGCAAACTTAGCAATACTTGTCTTCGAGATCAAAGTTTGAGGTGGTTTCAGTACTATAGCTTATTGAGTAAATATTGAGCCGGACGAGGCTTTCCCTTTCCTTGTTGCAACTGTTTCACTTCACGCAGCCCCAGCTGTAGATTATCGCGGATAGCCTCAACACGAGCCCCCTCATCCCGTATTTCCACAAGGTCAAAATTATACAGTAACTCTAATAAAACGAAAGCTTCTGGTCGTCTACCGTTAAAACAAATTATTTTTCCATAGTATTTTTAATACGCAAACTCTATTCTTAGGTTAGCTGCTAAAACCCCAGCACGTATTGAAGTAATTGAGAAATAGGTTTTCTATACTAAAATAGGCGGCTTACTTTTTTAGCTCGTAAATGAAGATTTTAAATTCTGTTGACGCTAATGAATAAGTTCAAAAACTACGTTTACTGCTCCTATACATACGATACGAAATTTATTGCAAAAGCCCTATTTGTCCGACATAGTCAATTCAATGGAATTGATTGAAAGTTTTACCAAAGATTTGAAATAACGCACTTTACCTCAGGGTATAACTGCACTAACCTTCACCCCATACAATTCCCCTACCTGATCTTGAGGAATATCAGTAGCTTGAACAGACAAGCTGTAGTCGCCGGGAGATAATTGCAGCGTTCCCCAGGAAAAGTCTTGCCAAGCCATTTCGGGCGCTCTTCCCCGATCTACATTATCCGGGCTAGGGTAAGCTTGAGGGACGAAGGATTCGTTGATTCGCTGGACTAATTCCTGATCGCCAACTTTCACTACTACTGTGGCTCCTTCGCTACCCGAGGGCACTAGATACTGTAAGAAAAATTCGTAGTCTCTGGCTTCTACTACCTTTATCTTCCAACTAACGCTGTCCTGCACAGATTTCCAGTTGACCATCCAGTCGTAAGACCAGCCATTTTTGTTTTTGTAGGCCAAATTACCGTGCAGTTGCCCACCAGTGGTTGGTAACTCAACTATTGCTTGCTGAAGATGACCTACTTCCACCGGAAGGTTAGTATCATTCGTCTTGACTTCACTAAGCCAATTTCGGTATAGCTCAAATAGCTCATTTCGTTTATCGGGTAGTTCACCAGCAATATTGTTCAACTGCGCCGGATCAGCCAGCATGTCGTATAAAGCAAGTTGCTCATTCTTGCCGACTATCAAGCGATACTCATTCGTCCTGACCGCGCCTCTATCAGCAAAATAAGAGAACAACGGGCGTTCTGCCCACTCAGTATCTTTCCGCATCATGAGCGGCACTAGACTTCTACCGTCAACTTTAGCAGCCTCGGGCAAAGGAATTTGACATAAATCCAGCACCGTGGGAAGTAAATCAATATGATCGGCTAGTTCGGTGACCATGTAGTTTTCCGGCAAGTGATTCTTCCATTGAACAAAAAGCGGCACCCGCACTCCACCTTCGTCGAGACTAGCTTTTTTGCCCTTCATTCCACCGTTAAAGCGTACTCCGTTAGGACCATTGTCGGTCAGAAAAAAGATGATGGTGTTTTCTTCCAATTCAAGTTTTTGTAATGCAATCAGTAGTTTTTCTAGGTTATAGTCTACTGTCTCGCACATAGCGTAGATGCCAGCGGTATACTCATTTATTCCTTTCGCTAGATACTTTTGAAATAGTGAATCTTGCACTTGGATGGGCGTGTGGGGCACATTGTAGGGAAGATAGCAGAAAAAAGGTTGGTCTTGTTTTTCCTCGATAAACGCAATAGCCTTATCAGTAAAAAAATCAGTCAAGTAACCTTTGGTTTCAGCTAGTTGAGTGTTATGCTTTAGGCGGGTATCAAAGTAGTTACGAATAATACCATCGGTAAAGCCCCAAAACTCATCAAAACCCTGACCGGTTGGATCAAATGGATAGTTGGAGCCGTTGTGCCACTTACCAAAGCATCCGGTAGCATAGCCCGCTTGTTTCAGATACTCAGCGATGGTCACTTCTTCGCTGTTCATCACTTCATCTCGCCGAGTAACTCCACTTACTCCGGTTCGCAGGTAGTATCGTCCGGTTAGCAACGAAGCACGAGAAGGAGCACAAACCGGAGAAACGTAAAACCGATCAAAACGCACTGATTTTGAAGCAAAGCGATTAATTGTGGGAGTTTCGATAATGTCATTCCCCGTAATGCCGAAGTCACCGTAGCCCTGATCATCAGTCATAATAATGATGACGTTAGGAGGAGTAATACCCTCACTATTTTGAGCAATTACGCTCAGTGAAAGAGTAAATAGTAAAATTATTATGAAAGCGATATTAGGCATAACTGGTTAGTTCTCATTGCCAAAATACGAAAACAAACCTTTCCACGTGATTGAGAACACTAACCAGCTTACGTTAGAAATTTAAATGTCCGTCTAAAGTGAACACTTGGTTTTGGTGGGATGGTAAAAAAACTAGAATAATTGGAAAAGATGATTGGCTGACCAGTACTCAGAGGGTCTTTCTCTCAGCAGATTGCTTTAACCGACGCAAACTAGTTCTCACCTTAGCAACTCTCCGTTTGCTTTGTCGACATTGCCTCTTACTTTCTTCAACTAAAGCTATAGAATCTCGTAGATAGCTATTTAACATTTCTTTAGTTTTAGATATACTGTGGTGGTACGTTACTGCACTAATTAACTCTAACTATCTCAGTTGATACCTTTAAATCTATGCTTGTTCTAACAAATTTAGTGCAAACGCACTGAAAACTACCCAAAGGCTATTTGGAGAATTACGTGGGGTTAATATTCCCCATTTAACCAATTAGTGTGAGGTGTATTTTCACCAATCGCAGTTTAAATATGTACTAACTTTAAGTGCTACTATCGGTTGATAAGTAAGAATAGTGCTGGCTTCTAAATATGTTCGTTTAAAAGTTTGAACAACTTAATGTTTTTCAACAAGCAGATTCGTCAGATTTATATTTCTAATCACTGCACCTAAGTCTCCTAAAATACTACCTAATGAATGCTTTCGTCATCAACCAGTACGGTCCACCTACCGTTTTAAAGGTCACTAAAGTAAGTACTCCGCTTATAGGCCCAAAAGAAATACTGATTCATATAGCAGCTTCCGGTTTAAACCCACTCGATTACAAAATAAGGAGAGGCGACCTTAAAAGCATAATTCGCTTTTCTTTTCCAAAAGTAATTGGCACTGATGTGGCAGGAACAGTAGTTGGAATAGGCAGTCAAGTGACTGACCTTCAGCCTAATGATGAGGTGTACGCTATGTTACCAGTACCAAAGTTCGGAGGGTTTGGGGAATACGTAGCAGTAGATGCCAAATACGTAGCTAAAAAGTCAACCAACCTATCGTTTGAAGAAGCTGCCGCTATACCAGCCGCTGGTCTTACCGCTTGGCAAGCCTTACGAAAAAAAGCAAATATCAATCCCCAAAGCCGAGTCTTAATTAATGGAGCTTCCGGTGGGGTTGGTACTTTCGCGATTCAGATTGCTAAAGCGGCTGGTGCTCAAGTAACTGGTGTATGCAGTGCCCAGAATATTCCGCTAGTGAAGGATTTGGGAGCTACAGAAGTTATTGATTACAAGAATCAAGATTTCACTCGGATACCTCATCAGTACGATGTAGTATTTGATGCTGTTGGCAACCGCTCATTTTCAGAGTGCAAACCTATTTTGGCTAAAAAAGGAACGTATGTCACTACAGCTGTTTCGCCGAAGGTGATGCTTCAATCTGTTCTTTCCTCTATTGGTGGGAAAACGTGTAAAATAATTATGGTGAAACCTGATAAAGAAGATTTGTACCAACTAGCTCAGTTTGCTGAAGCTGATATGATTAAACCTATCATTCAAAAGATATATAATGCTACGGAGAAAAATATGGTAGAGGCACACCAACAATTGGAAAGCGGACACACCGTAGGCAAACTAGTTATGAAAATGAATTTCCAAGATGCTGATGACTAAATTCAAGAACCTACTGGCTATCCGGTATATTCAAAGCAATCTTCCTTGGTGATGGGAGTGAAGTAGTCAGCTTCTTCCAGTAGGACGGCAGCCGTGGTTTTCTCTACGGCAGCAATTTCCACCCGTACTCCTTCTGACTTCAGGTGCCGTACTAATTCTACGTAATCGGCATCGCCAGAAAGAATCACGATAGCATCTACTTTGTGCGCCAGTTGGGTTGCTTTAATACTTAGCGGAATATCTGCTCCTTTATAACAGGGTACTACTGAGCCATGGTAATTTTTACGTAAACGTTGCGCTAACTTAGAGGAGATACTGCTTCCCTCTCGAAAGTAAATGATACGGTTTAACCCTCGTTCGCCCAGCAAACGGGGAATCAACGTATCGTAATTCAGCATAATGTTATTCTTATTGAATAAATTGTGTAAGCTGATTTCAATATTATTTCCGTCGACTAAAACCGCTACTGACTGACTAACTCGAACTGGTGGTGGGACTATTTTACTCATATTTTCCTACTGATATTGGAAGGATAAACTACCAGTTGCACTAACTGTTCACTCATCCGCTATCTAATGCAACTAAACTTTTTCCTGATCGCCGGAATCAATCGCTTTATAAATAGCTTCTACCACCCGCATATCTCGCAACCCTTCTTCACCGGGCACCCGCATTGGTTTGTCGTCCATTACGCTCATTGCTTGCTCATCCATTTGTGCTGCTTGCTGATTAACTTGTGGGAAATTAATAGGTCCTTCTTTACTCTCGCCGGCAATACCTCGATAAGCCGAAAATGGGTCTAGCTTAAACCAGCCTTTATCGGCCGTCACGTTCAAGTAGTTCATACTCATTCCAAAGCTGGTGTGTAGATTAGCCAGTGCCCCACTCGGAAATTCTAGTTGGAACATGGTGGTCTCATCTACTTCGGTAAATATTTCGGGACGAGTAGTAAACGATTGAGCGGTCACAGCGACTGGCTCCTCACCCGTAACGTAGCGAGCGGCCTGAAGGGCATACACACCCATATCCATCATAGCTCCGCCTCCCATTTCTTTATCTAGTTTCCAATGGTCGGCCCGGCTCTCGCGGTATCCCGCTCCGGCATTTACCATCTTTACTGGTCCAAATACTTTTTCCTGCCCTAAACGCATTATTTCCTGCGTATGCGGTTCAAATTGCATCCGGTACCCAATAGAAAGTTTGCGCTGATTATCTTCACAGGCTTCAATCATTGCTTCGCACTCCTCTGCACTAGATGCCATTGGCTTCTCGCAGATCACATGTTTTCCGGCTTTAGCGGCTCTAATAACGTACTCTGCGTGCATTGCGTTGGGTAGCACTACGTAAATAATATCTATATCATCATTATCGGCAATGGAATCGTAATTTTCGTAATTGTAAATATTCTGATCTTCGATATCGTACTTCTCGGCCCAAACTTTTTCCTTTTCAGGGGTGCCGGTAACTACCCCGGCTAAATAGCAATTTTCGGTTTCTTGTAGAGCAGGGGCTAATACTTGCCCACTATAGTAGCCTAAACCTACTAGAGCAATACCCATTTTTTCTTTAGGTTTCAGTCCTACCAGACTAATATTTTTGTTCCAAATGGCTGGAGTAATTGCCAGTGCACTGGCCGAGGCAGTTTTCTTAATAAATTGGCGGCGAGAAGATTGAGATTGTGTTTTCATCATTTTGTTAGGTAATCTATTAAGGTGAAGATAGTATTTAGCCCGCAAAAAGTAGGTAGACAAGACACAAAAATCACATATCATGGTATAACCGTACCCCTGGTTCTACCTCACCTCTACGTAATTGATTAACCAACTGATGGGCTTGGCGAGTTACCTCGGGCAGACGGTAGCGGGTGAGACAGGCACTTACAATAGAGAGAGCACTTTCAAAATCCGTAAGGTGTCCTGGCGAAACATAAATGGGAGCCACATTTTCTCGTGATCGGAGGGCAATCCCAATAATTTCTTGATTATCGTAGATAAGCGCGTGTGATCGTGCTTCTGTCGATAAGGTTTCATGCATTCCAACTAATAGCTTTTTCGCACAACCAATTGTGGGTTTGTTCACCCAAACCCCAAAGTGAGAGGCAATTCCCAGGCGACGAGGGTGGGCTATTCCGTGCCCATCTAGTACTACTACATCTGGTTTAGCCGGTAATTGATTCCAGGCTTCCAGCAGCGCGGGCATTTCTCGAAACGACAATAAGCCCGGCACATAAGGAAACGTAGATTTGGTAGTAATCAGTGAGTGACCGCACACCTGAAGGGATGGTAATCGTAGAACAACGATACCCGCGTGAAACACATCCGAGCCCCGATCAAAGGAAATATCAGCCCCTGCTACGTACTGGATAGAATCAAGCAAAGGTTCAACCCGTACCTTTTCGCGCATATTACGCTGAATCTTTACTGCTTCGGTGGGACTAACGTTCCAGGGGTGTAGTGGTACTGGCATTCATTTGGTATTTGATGTTCACCGTAGTAAAAAAATCAACAGGGTTCAAAAAATTCTTACACCCGTAAGGCAAAGCTAGTAAATGATTATACAAATCAAGGATTACTCTTCATCTTTGTTACGTCTTCAGCAATGAAGATTGTAGAATTGTTTCTCATAGTTTAGGTAGTTTTGGAAAAGCCTGCTCGCACTGCGAAGTAGGTTTTTTTTATTTTAGGATAGTAGGTATTCGGACTGCGCACTTATTTCGGACGATAATTTTAATTAGCTCCTTAATAAAAATAGTTCAACTCTTTTGTGCGTATTTTAGCCAGATGGTAATTAAATACAGGTGATATCAATGGTGATCAGACTGGAACTGAAAGCTCATCTGGCTAATTCAGCAAGATCGAGTCAATAAGGCTCAGATTGTGCCTCACGATTGTGAATGAACATTCTTTAGTATCACCGATATTTACGATAAATAGTTGCAATAAGCCTTCTAATACGCGAACTTAAAAAATGCGGATCATACACAACCTAATAATGAGAACTAAGTATTTACTCATACTAACCGCGGTAGCTATCTCTACTAGTGCAGTTAGCCAAAATACAGCGACACCCCTTAGCGCCCTTTAGCCAATATGGAGTATGTAGACGCCAACATTCCACCCAACGAAACCCACCGCTATCAAGTCAGCTTAGTAAATTGGGCCGGATTAGAATCGCCTAAGAGTCAAGCTATTGAAGTAGACGATACTGCTCTATCTAAGGGGCAATAATAAGAGTTCAGCTCTTGAGAATACGACCTACTTCTCAGGGCTGTTGCACGTCTACCCAGCGACCCTCGGAACGAACATTCAGGGTATTATCGTACATAGCTTCGCAGTAGATACCGGGCTGATAGAACCGTCCGGCATAAGCCGCATTTAACACTAAGGTAAATGTTTTGCGCTCCCCAGCGGATAAGTCAAAATAGGTATGTACCCGGTCATCCCGAATATCTTGGTAATCGTAAGTATCCTGTTGGTAGAACGATGATGTATTTTGTAAGCGAGTGTTGATAATTTCCCAGCCCGAGGGCACAATATGGGTTAGAGCCAATTGTTGTAGATCGCCCTGGGTTCCGGAATTGGCCACCGTAATTTCTGCTAAAAAGTCTGTTCCTTGAAGTATATTCTCTGGTTCAATAGGTTCGCCATTAGTGCCTTTGTAGTTAATCTGTAATCGTAAACCGTTCTCAGTTGGTTTAGCTTCCTCCATTGGGGGCGTGCCTCGTAAAACTATTCTAGCGTATAAATCACCCTGGGTTTGATTGGTAACATTGGCTGTATAGCGCCGTCCGGGCTGTACATCTAGCGGGCGCTGTACGAGTAACATCTGCGAACGAACCTCGCTAAGTGGACGACCCGGTATCTGATACGTAAACTGAATCTCCTGATCGGTATTTACCGATTGGGCGTACTGGCTGGCGGCTACCAAACAAAACGCGGTAGTCTGGGTACTCATCCACACCGATTCATTACCCAAAGCTGTAGAGATTCGCTGATATAGCCGTAGTGCTTCTACCTTCTTTTCTAGGATTGTCAGCGTTTCCAATATCATTGCCTCATCGCGGTAGGCCGAGCCGTAGGTACCGTAGTTTTCTTGGTATTCCGGTACGTTAGTAGCAAGTCCATTAATCATTTGTGTGGCTACTTCCGGCTGACCAACAAGAGCATAGGCGGCAGCTAACCTCCACATGGCAACTAATGATAAACTCCCTTTTTCCCTCAATCGATTCATGGCTCCTTGAGCTGGATTTCCCGCTAGCGCAAGAGCATATAAGCGATACGCTTGAACCAACTCTTCTTGCACGTAACCCGAACCAGCTCCCCATTGGTTCGCCCGCCGTTGCTGATAGTTTTGCCAAGCTTGTAGCAACCCTACCGGAACTGCGTAGCCTTTCTGCTGTGCTTCCAACAGAAAGTGCCCGCCGTAGCTCGTGCTCCATTCATCAGCATCTTGGCTACCCGGCCAGTATGCAAAAGCCCCTTCATTAGTCAAAAATGAATTGAGTTGAGCGATAGCCTGTTTTACATTGTTTTCAACTTGTTTTTGCTTTTCTTCCGAGAGTTCTTCAATCTGACTAAGATATAACTGCGGAAATGCAGCCGAAACTATTTGTTCAATACAGCCGTGCGGATAGCGAATTAAATATGCTAGCCTTTGGCTCAGGTTGAGCGGGGGAATATTAGATACTTCTAACACTGCCTGATTGGTGCCAGCTACCCCGATAGCTTCGTAAGCGGTGTTCCAGTTTGTTCCCTTCGGAATAATCTTGGTGATGGCCTGAGTGACTGGTGGATTAGGGTTTCGTATATCCAGTTCAATAGTGTAGTTAGCGCGGTTAGGTCCGGCGGCAGCATTGATCTGTACTTCCCCTACTCCCACCTGCGGGGTTGCCTTCAAAGAAAAATCAGTAACTTGATCGCCAGGAACTGAAAAGAACATCTCTCGGCTGTTGGTTCTCTGATGATTGATTAGTGTATTAGTATTTACATTAACCCGCACATCTTTTACCGAGTTATCCATTGCGAACACCGTGACCGGCAGTTGCACTTCCTCGCCCGGACTCAACACTCGGGGCAAGGTGCCAAGCACCATTAGTGGTTTACTAACCGTAGCGGTGGTATCGGCACTACCGTAAGAACCTTCGTAGGCAGCTACTACCATCACCCGCACCGATCCCACGTAATTAGGCAATGTAAACGTGTGCTCGTTTACTTCGTCATCATCCAGATAAAATGGCCCCAAAAATTTCACTACCGGGCTGAAACGATTAGCCTTACGGTCGCTCACTTCCGCTAACTCCGCATCACCCCCTACCGCTAGAATTCGCTCCAGTTCACCGCCGTAGGCTCCGATTACGTAATCGTACAAATCCCAGGTTTTTACTCCTAAGGCCTCTCGGGCGTAGAAGTAAGTATGCGGTTGAGGAGTAGTAAAATTCGTTATATCCAGTAACCCTTCGTCTACCACGGCTACGGTATACGCCATTTCTCGCTCTTCGGCTTCAGAAATTTTTATCGTCATCTCGCCTTCCGGCTCTAGCGCAGCTGGTATCTCGATAATGGGTTGAAGATGAGTTTCAGAATTTTCTACAGTCAGGTTGATCGCGCCATACATTCGGATAGGCAGATCGTTGGCAGTCTGCTTGTGGGGTTGCAGCATGGTTACATTGGCGTAGAGATTCGGTACCATTTCCTCGGTTACTTCAAAGGTGAATACGGCACTACTATCGCTGGTAACGTCACTTTCTTCCACCTCCAGCCAGTGGGTTTCCAGAATCTGACTTCCGTTTTCCAAACTTATCAGAAAGCGACTGCCCGCCTGAGCGGGTAAATGCAACGAGGCTTCTTCTTCTACTTGATAGGTTTTTTGATCGGAAGAAAAAGTGAGCATCGTAGCTCCATCCGGCTGGTTATCGCCCTCCCGTGCGTAAGGTGAATCCAGATAAATGATTTTGCCAGTACAGTGCCCTGATTCTGGATCGCATACACGGAGCAGGTATCTTCCCCAAGAATTGTCAGCTACTTTTAGCTGCCAAGTAGCCGTTCCGTCCGAGGCATCAATCACGTCGGACTGTACAGGTTTACGGTAGGTGTTATTTACGTACTGAGCTAGTGACCGATCCGACTGATCCCACCACCATCGCCATTCTAGTTCGTACAGACTTACCTCCAGATCATTCCGAGGCGTTGACTGACCGGAAGCATCTACCACTACCACATCAAGTGAGTGCGTGGTATTAGCGTTTAGTGAACCATCCCAGCCTTGCCCTTCGGGTATCTTTATTCCTACGTAAGAGCGGTACGGATAATAAGGCAATGTTTGCTGATCGGTACTGAAGTTACCGCCTTCCTCAAAGACTTTTCCATTGAACGTTGCATCTAACGTCCCAGGCGGTGATCCCTCGATAGACAAATCTACCCGAAATGATGCGTTTCCTTCGGAGTTTACTCGCCCGTCGAATATTTCTCTTCTTTCTCGCTCAAACTCTATGGCAGGATCATCAAAGTGATAATCGGAATACTGAGTAAAGGTAGTTGATCGGGGAGTTAATAGTAGTTCGTACTGCGCCTGGAGGTCACGTGCAGTTGCGCCGTTGAGCCAGGCAACTGACAGATCTACCGTGAGCTGCCGATCCCGAGACGTTAATCGAGAGGTTCCAAAGTCAAGATCAGCACGTAGGCGATTTGGCTTGACGGTCTCAATCCTGGTCGTTTTAGTAAAAACCGCACCACCCACGGTCACTTTTGCTAACCAATTACCCGTAGGCGCGTCGGTGGTGGTAGCCGTGCTAAAGTTATAAATACCTTCTAACCCATCGGTACGGACAATGCGTTGTACGGTTTGTCCTTGGGGATTGGATAATTCAAAAACCACCGGATGATTGCGAGGTAAACGCTCAGTACGATCTTCTAAAATAAAGTTAAGATGCAGTGAATCGCCCGGTCGCCATACCCCTCGGTCGCCGTACAAAAACCCCTTTATTCCTTCGGCTACTGACTGACCCGCCACATCGAAATTACTCAGCGAAAGAGCGGTACCATCGTCTAATCGCAAATAACTCGTTTGTTCGTTCTCTTCAGCTACTGCCAGAAATGGCTGTTTATCTATGACAACCTGCCACCATCCATCACCATCCGTGCTTCCTTCCGCCAATACTTTTTGTTGAAGGTCTAACAGTTTGATATTTACTCCTGACTTTGGTTCAGTAGTCTGCAAGTCGGTCGCCGCAATACGGTACTGGTGCTCGCCTTCTTTCTTGGCGATAAGACCTAAATTTGATACTAACAAATTTTTCCGTACGCTACGTCGCCCTCCGTAGTACGAAGGCGAGCAAGGATTATCGCGTTCTTCCCAATTATAGTTACGAGTATAGTAATAATCTCCGTAGCTTTCTCGGAACATACGATCCGAGTCACTCCAATCATCGGTAGTAAAAGACGAATAGCCTTCGACTTGATCTGCCTGGTTCCCACAGTCGTTCACGGCTTGGTGCTGCCGGAATCCGATAATTACTTGGTACATCGCCCCTGGCTCGGCGGCTATCAGCTTTTGTAAATCCAGCGTAAAGCGGTTCCACTTACCTAAATCTGTAACACCTGAACCATTAAGCGGAACCTCTTGATGGGCTACGGGTTGCCCTACCCGCCTAAGTTCCTGCTGCCCGTCGTACTGGTTCACTTGAAAAAATTGAGCAATATTTTCTTCGAAGACACGCACTACCGTTACGTCCACTGATTTTAAGTTGACCGCTTCAAACGGCAGCACCATTCCTTGGGTAGTCGGCAGAATGACTCCGGCTTGTTGCAATCGCACCGCTGGCTTTACTTCTTCAAACTCTACATCTAATTCTACGGAAGAAGGGAATGATTTTCCCTCTGTATTTCGGATACCTTCGTTGACAATAATACTTCTTGTTCCTGTCAGGCGATTAGCCGAATATACTTTTACAATATTTTTATCTAAAATAAAACGAAGCTCCCCCTCTTCTCTTTCTCTCTGGTTTAGCTGAATCAGAC
>CAKZPJ010000567.1 GCA_937138955.1 uncultured Flammeovirgaceae bacterium
ATGGTACTACCAACGCCAGCACCCCAGCTACCAACCGTTGCCCCCCTTCCGGGTCGATTGCCGTCCGATAGACAACAATAACGCACCAATGGATATTATCTATCCGAAAGCGCACGCTAAAATATATATTCCTAAGGAATTACAGGGTGAGCGGGGAAGAACGGTTTTTGAAGCGGCCCACCGCGATAGGCATCAGTCTTTATACTGGCACGTAGACGATACGTATTTGGGGGAAACTAAGGGAGAACATCAGATGTCGTTATTGTTAGAGGCAGGTTCCCATACGTTACACGTGGTGGACGGGCAAGGAAACTCAATGTCACATCCGTTTGAAATTGTGAGTGGCGATTAGGTTGATTGGGGGTTAGGGTTTGGGGGTTGGGTTCTCATAATTACTGTTGCTAAGTTTGTTAAACTCTTTAGTTAGGTCTTCTATCACTACGGGTTTATCTTTTAAGTATTTATCAAAGAATGCTACTGAGCAGCGGTTAGTGATCTCCACCATTTTATGACCATCAATGGTACCGGTTTGAGTCAGCGGAGTGTACTTAGACCAGAGAGATAGATCGTAGAAGTTGCTGTGGGTAGCCTGGGCTACGCTCAGATGATAAAAATCTCCCACTGATACTTGATTGTAGATAAATGCATCTAAATCCACCGCCGAAGTAGCTAAATCCTGCTCGGCAGTAATCCATAAAAAAGGTTGCGTAATCGTATCGCCCATCAGGCTGCCCCACTGGGAACCATCCATATTGATACCCGCTCGAATGCGACTATCTCTAGCACAGGCTACGGTAGAAGTAGCTCCGCCCAACGAATGCCCCATCGCGCCAATATTGTTGATATCTACCCTGTTAAATAAAGGCCGGTTGGGCAGTTGTAGCTTACTCTGTAGCTGATCGATCACAAAACTGACATCCTGAGTCCAATTATCAACCCGAGCGGTATAGGGAATATGGGATAAGTACTGACTTACGTGTTGGCGTTTTGCGGTAATACTATCAGCCTCCCTGAAAGCATTGATACTGGCCTCTACTGGTTCCCAAGAAGTATTTTTCCAAACGTCGGTGTACGCTGGGTCAAGGAATCGTAGGTCGTTTTCAGGAAATATTGACAAAGGGGTTTCGTAGGTATAGTCGATTGCGAATACGATGTACCCGTGACTAGCCAGCGCTTCGAGCTGAGCTGTATACATAGAAGAATGGGACTTATAGCCGGGTGAGAATATAATAGCCGGGAATAGGTCTCCTTCTGACGCGACCGGCGCATCTGGTGCAGTATGGGTTTGAATCAGGTTGAAGTGAGAAAGCATAAATCCGGGTAAACCATAATTCACCGCTAGTGTCTTGGCTAGTTCCGGATGCATGTAGGGGTGAGTGGCGGTCGCTTGAGGTACAGCAGGATACCAAACCTGCACCATC
>CAKZPJ010000568.1 GCA_937138955.1 uncultured Flammeovirgaceae bacterium
ACTTTCTCTATCAGCAATACAACCAGCATAGGCACAAACATATAGGCTATAGCTAACACCGTTCCACTGGTAGTGGGGTACGTTCCATCCAGTAGATAGAATACTCCCGCCATACTGTAGCAGATGCCAAACGTAAGTAATAGGAAAAGAACTGTTTTATTTACTTTTTTCATTAACACCCAATGTTACTTACTAAAAAATGCATTCTCATGGCTGTAAGCAGGGGTACAGGTGGGGCTCTAGTACAAACATATGAACGAAGAAAAGACTGCAGAATAATGCTCCCACCAACAACGGAAAAAGTATCCACCAAAAGAAACCGTGCTTATCTTTCATCTGGTAAGAAACCACCAATCCAAACACAAAAAATAAAATGGAATAAAGGCAACCCACATCAGCACTTGCTGCGGAATAGTGTGCAAACTGATTTCAAAAAGGTAAAAGCCTACTAAGACGGAGGTAATCAGATTGCCCACATATATTTTTCTCATATTCAAAGATTGTTTTGGCATACCACTACAGTTTTTCCACCAGTTTTAGTTGAAATTGAGCCACTCTTGGATGAGCAGGGTTAGCGTTAAGCAGCACTAACCGAAAGGCTGTCTCAGATAATTTCCAGCTAGGAACTACGGTTTGTTGATGGCAGACGTAGGTACACCGAAAGTGCTGCTCAATCGGTAAATCCAGCGCCAAGCAAGCATTCATCGCTCGCTTTAATGCTGGTCGAAGCTCTTCATCACTAAGCCCTAAAGCATGCAGTTCGTATAAAGCTCGGGACAATCGCTGTCCGAAAAGAACCGACTGAAAGCCTTGGATAGACTCAGCGGGTGACTCTTGGCGGTAAATGGTAATACTCTGCATTTTAGCCGTTTATTTGGTCGTTGAAATCATAGAGTTTTCGTTGCTCGCTACGTAGGGATACTGATCAAAAACAGCTTTTACTGCCTGACGGATTAGTGCATTCGGGTCGCTAGGCAATTCTTCCAGTAGCCCGACCGATACTCCGTGCCACACTAGTTGGTTTTCTTTGGTGTCTACTAGATCAATAACGAGCGTTCCTTCTTGGTATTCCCGCACTATATCCCGCATTGGCGTCCAGCCCGGCCCCCAATAGCGATAGTAACCCCAATGACCGTAGTACCGATAATAGCCCCAGTACGGTAGATGATAATCACGGGCAACGTATACCTCATGATAGGGAGTGATTTTCACGTAGATATTCACGGCAAGGTCGGGGTCATCATCCGACTGGGTGTAGCCTCTCTGCTCCATCTGTTCAGTAATCTCCCTTCGTAAGCGGTTCTGGTTAAGCTGATTAAGTAAGGGATCAGTAGGATCTACATCCCTTGGTTCGGATAGTGCAAAGGTCTTATACTGACTAAAGTCAGCTCTTAGGTCGTAATCCGAAATTACCCGAATAGGATTGCAAGCTGACCAAATCAGCAAGACCATACAGCAGAGAAACATCGCTTTCATAATCGTATATTTTTACTTACCTCATTACTAAAAGCATCCTCGAGTAACTGGCCATGGTCAAACTTCCTGAATGTAGTAGGTATCGTGCGTACTGTCGGAATGGACTCCACTTAAAAGTAGTCCCTGGTTCCTCCTTAACAGTTGTTCAAAATCGAACTGATCCGTGACTGCCTAACTGCTAATTCTTTTATTGGAAGCTCAATATAGTAGAGCCGTAATAAGAAAGAAATGATTCAAGTCATCGGTAAGCAAGCTAACTCTATGTATTATGCAAATCTTAACCAATGATAAAACATAATGAAAATTGCCCAAGTATCCCCCCTGTACGAAAGCGTTCCCCCTAAACTATACGGCGGCACCGAACGTATTGTCGCCTACCTTACCGATGCGTTGGTTGATCAAGGGCACGAAGTTACTCTGTTTGCCAGCGGCGACTCCCACACCAAAGCTCGGCTAGTTCCGGTATGTCCATCGGCCTTACGCTTAGACCATACGGTCGTGGATCAGTTTGCTCACCATATTGTAGAACTGCAAAAGGTGCAGGAACAATTAAATAGGTTTGATATTATTCACTACCACATTGATTATCTCCACTTTCCCATCTCACGTATCAACCGAATACCTCAACTTACAACGCTACACGGACGACTTGATCTACTCGATTTGCAAGGCTTGTACAATCACTTTCCCGATATGCCAGTAGTATCTATCTCCGATGCCCAACGAAGACCTCTACCTCAAGCTAACTGGATTGATACTGTTTATCACGGTTTGCCCGAGGACTTATACCACTACGGAACAGGTGAGGGAGATTACGTAGCCTTCGTAGGTCGAGTAAACCCGGAAAAGCGGGTTGATCGGGCGATAGAAATTGCTAAACAGGCCAATATCAAACTCAAGATTGCCGCGAAGATCGATCCAGTAGACCAACCGTATTATGAGCAAGAAATTAAACCTTTACTAGATCATCCTCTAGTGGAGTTTGTCGGGGAGATAGGTGAAGCAGAAAAGAGTGACTTCTTTGGAAATGCCCGGGCTTTGTTATTTCCTATTGACTGGCCCGAACCTTTTGGTATGGTCATGATTGAAGCGATGGCTTGCGGCACTCCAGTAATTGCCTTCCGAAACGGTTCCGTTCCCGAAGTGATTGATGTGGGAGAATCCGGGTTTGTGGTTGAGTCGGTATCCGAAGCCGTAGAAGCCCTAAAAAACATAGACCTTATTGATCGGCAGAACTGCCGTAAAGCATTTGAACAGCGGTTTCTCAATACCCGGATGGCTCACGAATACGTTGAGCTTTACGAGCAACAAATCGAGAAGAACGCTCATATTCTTCCGCTACCTCAGATTATCCAGCCAAAACGCGCAAGTATTTCTCACAACACTTTACCCGATGAACTCCCCAAAAACTAATTTACCTAACCAAAATATCAATGCTCAACTAGTTTGTTAATGGAAAACTCACGGTTCTTAAAAGTTGATGAAAAGTATTACATCTCTACCACCTCTACTTACGCCGACGACCGAACGCGCGTGCTGAACGACTCAGATACTTTTGGAGTGTTTGATCGTTGGGGCGATATTCAACCGATCGGTCAAGAGGCGCAAGGACTGTATCACGAAGGCACGCGCTTTCTGTCCGCACTAGAACTACAACTAAATGGCAAACGTCCGTTACTACTTAGTTCGTCTATCAAGGAAGAAAATGAAGTACTATCGGTTGACCTCACCAATCCTGAATATTCGGAAGATGAGATTGTTGTCCACCAAGGAATGCTGCATATCAGTCGAAAGAAATTTATAAAACACGGAGCCTGCTTCGAGAATATTCAGCTTACCAATTATGATATTCAGGACCATACACTCACGTTAGTGATTATGGCTGACGCTGATTTCAAAGATATATTTGAGGTACGGGGCATGAAGCGCTCAAAACGCGGGAAGCAGGGCACCTGTTGTATGGAAAATGATACGATGATTCTTTCGTACCGGGGTCTCGATAAAGTAGAACGAAAGACTGAGATCACCTTT
>CAKZPJ010000569.1 GCA_937138955.1 uncultured Flammeovirgaceae bacterium
ATGTAGTAGTGTCGGAGTGGAACCGACGAGAAACTACCGAAGCAACGAATCCTAAGTGGCAGTATGAGCTTCAGTACGCGAAGGAGTTTAAAAATAACGAAGACCACCAATTATTACTTAGTGCGACGGGAAGATTCTTCGGTAAGGATCAATCATCCGAGTTTACCAATACCGCTATCTCAGGGGAGAACTTTAATAACGATCAACAAACCGAAACTGTATTTCAGCAGGCTGACTACACTTTTAAGCTAGATTATACCAACCCGCTTACCGAGAAGGTCACTCTAGAAACTGGGGCTCAGTACGTGATTAACAACGTAGGAAATGATTTTACTGTGCGAGAATTCCAGGAAGATGAATTTGTTACAATTGATGAACTCACTAATAATTTTGAGTGGAACCAAAAGGTGCTAGGGGTTTATGGCACCGGAGCCTACGAAGATGAGAAATGGGGAGTGAAGCTGGGACTCAGGGTAGAAAACACCGATCTAAGTACCCTATTGACGAATACGAACGAAGCGAATAATCAGAATTTCACCAACCTGTTTCCCACCTTTCATACCTCGTATAAGCTGACCGAAAACATATCAATGCAGGGGGGATATTCCCGCCGAATCTACCGGCCCCGGCTGTGGGATCTAAACCCGTTTTTTAATATTCGGAACAACTTCAATATTCGCGTAGGAAATCCTGATCTACTACCCGAGTACACCGATTCTTACGAGGTCACTAGTATTTTTAATATGGAAAAAGCATCTATTAATACTAGTATCTACCACCGTTACACCACTGATGTAGTTGAGCGAGTGTCTACATTTGAGAACAACGTAAACACTACCATGCCCATGAACATCGGCACCGATCAAACTACGGGTTTTGAGCTAAATGGTGAGTACAGCCCCACCAACTGGCTCAAACTGAACGGAGATTTTAACCTAAATCACTTTAGCCGCGAAGGCGAGTTTCAGGAACAATCATTTGACTTCACGGGTGAGCAGTGGTCGTCTCGGTTAACCTCTAAGATCGCGCTACCCGCTAACTTCGATCTGGAGCTTATTGGCAACTACCAGTCAGGATTTCAAACCGTACAGGGTGAGGTTTCTGGTTTTGCTTTTGGCGATGTGGGCTTACGAAAAAAGATGCTGGACGGCCGAGCAGTCGTCAACTTCAGTGTTCGCGATGTATTTGCTTCCCGCATCCGGGAAAGTGTTATCGATCAACCTGAGTTTTATCAGTATAGCTTTGAACAACGAGGACGTTTTATCACTCTAGGTTTTAGCTACGGCTTTGGTAAAGGTGAGGCCATGACTTACTCGGGCGCAAGGAGAAGATAAATTATTTCTACCAGTTTGTAGTATTATCTGTTCTGTCGCTAAATAGACCACTTTTTTTGGTAAATTCAGCCATGCAATTACTTACTAGGGTAGCTTCTGCCTTCTTATTATTCGTTAGCTTTCAACCTTTGGCTGCCCAGGAACAACCGATTCAGATTACTGGAAAAATAGTAGAAAGCGGCGGCCGCCAACCAGTAGAGTACGCTACCGTAATGGTGAAAGCCGTGAATGATGATAGCATGATTGACGGCACCACGACAGCGGAGGATGGCTCCTTTCTTCTCACTACTAAAAACCCGGAAGTCTATTTGGAGGTAAGCTTCATTGGATTCGTCACCCAAATTGTTGCCGACGTAAAAATCAGTAGTGGAAAAGCTAATGTAGGTACGATTGCTATTAGTGAAGATAATCAGACGTTAGACGAAGTAGTAGTGCGGGGTGAAAAGTCGCAGACTGAATTTAAGCTAGATAAGCGAATATTCAATGTCGGTCAAGATTTGAGTAGTACCGGAGCTAGTGCGCTGGAAGTGCTGAATAATGTTCCTTCGGTAGCGGTAAACATTGAAGGGCAAATTAGCCTGCGGGGCAGCCAGGGAGTACGCATTCTGATCAACGGAAAACCTTCGGTACTGACTAGCGAACAGGGCAACGCCTTGGGTACAATTACCGCCGATATGATTGAGCGCGTAGAGGTGATTACCAATCCTTCAGCTAAGTACGAAGCCTCCGGCACCTCGGGTATTATCAATATTGTCATTAAAAAAGAGGAAAAGCGCGGACTGAACGGTTCGGTTACGTTAAATACCGGCGTACCCAACAATCACAGCTTGGGGCTTAGCCTAAACAACCGCACTGAAAAGTTTAATCTGTTTAGTCAGTTAGGTATTGGACACCGCACATTTCCCACTCAGTATAGAACTCTTAACCAGGATTTAGAAAGTAATACTACCGTTAGAAGTCAGGGGAACAGTGATAAAAACGAAACTTTTTTCAATATCATTTTAGGTACCGATTATCATATCAATGAGAACAACGTGCTTTCCTTGACCGGGCACTTCGCCTACGAGTTAGAAACTGAATTTTCCGATACTGATTTTGACTTTCTGGATGAAACCAACACGTTAGTATCGCAGTGGAACCGCAACGAAGAAACCGAAGCAACCAACCCTAAGTATCAATACGAACTACAGTACAAAAAGGACTTTCCCGACCGTGAAGAGCATACGCTGCTGTTCAGTGCCATCGGAAACTTCTTTGGTAAGGATCAATCTTCAGAATTTGTAAATACTCCCATCATGAACGGTGAAGCTTTTGGTCAGCAGCAGCAAACCCGTACTGATTTTAAGGAGGGTGAGTATACTTTTCAATTGGATTATACTCGTCCATTTAATGACGTATTTACTTTAGAAAGTGGAGCGCAGTATGTGTATACCGATGTAAGCAATGATTTTTCGGTTAGCGATCGGGCGGAAGCGAATGACCCTTGGGTAGTTGACCCAGAATTAACCAATGTGTTTGATTTTGACCTGGAAGTGCTAAGCGTATACAGTACTGGAGCTTACGAAGGCGATAGGTTTGGAGTGAAGTTAGGGTTACGGTTAGAAAGCACTGATATGCGTACTCTGCTGGTTACCACTGATGAAGGGAGTCAGCAAAACTTCACCAACCTCTTCCCTACCGCCCACACATCGTATAAACTCAATGATAACTTTTCGCTTCAGGCAGGATATTCGCGCCGTATCTTTCGACCAGGGTTGTGGGACTTAAATCCGTTCACGAACATCCGCAACAACTTCAGCATTAGCACCGGAAATCCATTGCTACAGCCGGAATTCACCGATTCTTACGAAGTGACCAGTATTTTTGATAAAGGGCCAGTTTCTTTTAATGCAGCGATATACTATCGCTACACGACCGATGTAATCGAGGATGTAGCAACCTTCGAGGACAATGTGAGTTTAACCCGTCCCGAGAATATTGGAACCAATCGAACCACCGGACTGGAACTAAATACCA
>CAKZPJ010000570.1 GCA_937138955.1 uncultured Flammeovirgaceae bacterium
TAAAAGCCTATATGATTTTGGCGTAGATGATGACCAATATTTCGTCGGAACATTACCCGTAGCTGCTCCCGAAATCTTCCGACACCAAGGTCAGTGGTATATGGCGGCTCTACTCCCTGATTTACAAGGAATCCGTATTGCTAAACTGGGCTGGGCACCGCAGCCCTAATTTTCAGCAACAACCTTTGGCAAAAAGAACTCCGGGTGCTGGTCTTCAGTATTGGTAGCCTGCTGGTAGGCGTGGGCTACTTCGAGAATGGTGGCTTCGTCGTAGAGGTTGCCAATAAAGGTGATGCTCACTGGATGTCCGTCTTCGTCGAAGCCAATAGGTACAACTACTACCGGGTGCCCGGTCATGTTGGTGATGAGCAGTTGCCGGAAGCCTTTGGTAGGGGAAATAATCACATCGTACTGCTGCATGAGCGAGTCCATCGCCTGAATCAATTGCTGCCGGTAACGGTTGGCCTGAATGTACTCTACCGCCGGAATAAAGCGGGACTGTCGCAAAGCATTGGGTCGCGAACGTTCATCCTGCCGTACTAGCGAATCATCGAGATTACTCCGGGTAAGGTCATCAAAGGCCGCTCCGGCTTCGGCGAACATAATTAAGGAAAGCACTTTCACGGGTAGCGTAGTGCTATCGGGTAAGCTGACGGGCTGGAAATCCACGCCTAAATTCTTCAGAACATTTAGAGCTTGCTCATTATGTTCCTGATTGACCGTATCATCTTCAAAGTACTTCGCTACCGTGCCAATTCGTAGCTCGGACAAGTCTACTTCACCATCGTAATCAAACCCGGGGTGCCGGCCAGAAGCCTCTACAGTGGTTTTATCGTTTGGATCAACACCACGAATGGCATCAAATACGACCGCAGCATCCTCGGCCGAACGGCAGATTGGACCGACTTTATCTAAGCTCCAGCTAAGTGTCATCACTCCGTGCCGACTTACCCGCCCAAAGGTGGGTCGTAACCCGCTGGCTCCGCAGCGAGTGGAGGGTGAGACGATTGAACCCATCGTTTCGGTACCAATCGCGAAGCCTACCAACCCGGCTACCACGGCTGAAGCCGATCCGGCGGATGATCCACTGGCTCCCTGCGTTAAATCCCAAGGATTTTTGGTGGTGCCCCCGAACCACACATCACCCCGCGCCAAAGCACCGGAAGTGAGTTTAGCAACTAGAACCGCTCCAGCTTCTTCCAACTTTTTCACTACCGTAGCTGTCTCATCAATCGTTTGGTCTTTGTGAGAGTTCGCGCCCCAGGTAGTTTTGTAACCCGCTACTGCCAATAAGTCTTTCACCCCGTAGGGAATACCATGCAGTGGTCCTCGGTACTGCCCCTGCTGAATTTCTTCGTCTGCCCGGTGAGCCTGCTTCATCGCCAGTTTTTCCGTGATAGTAATAACGCTAAACAATGTATCATCAAATCGGTGAATGCGATCCAGATAAAGCTGGGTCAGCTCAGTAGAAGTGATTTTCTGACTTTTGAGTAAAGATGCCAGTTCTAGCACACTGTAGAATGCTAGTTCATCTTTATTTATCGGCAAAGACACTTCTTCGGGAATTTTCCATTGAGCCGAGACAGAAGCAGTGTCTAGCGTAAAATTCTGGGGAACCGGATCAAATAGTAGAGCAGGGGGCACCTCGTTGTTTAGGGTGTACTGGTGCATAAGTGCGTAGTCTTCGGCATTGTCCTGCACATCAGCCAGTAAAGTATCTATCTCATTGTCATTCAGATTAAGCGATAGAAGTTTCTGCGCGGCTTGTACATCGCTCCCCCTAATTTCTCCATCAGACCGACTAAACCAAAGAAAACAACTTAATACTGTAACAACAGCCGTAGCGACGATAACTAACAGGTATTTCACGAACAGATCAGATTATAGGTAGTAATTTTCAGATTAAGTAACTCAATACTTAATCTGTGATGAAATATGCGGTAAATATACTGCCAATAAGCAGATTCACCGTATGCATCTCGCTTACTTGCTTATTTTTCAAAATTATTTGTTGTAAGGGTTAACTTCATCCTCCTCAACGATATAAGGTTTTTCAGCAATATCCAACATCGCTTCGGGATCATCGGAATACGCCTCTACTACCTGATAATTTCCTTTTCCGAAGTGCTCTTCTACCCGCCTTATTTTTTCTTCTTCTTTACAGGCTTTGCCAACTACTTGGTAGGTTTGATTAGTATAGCGCACCTGAGTGCAGAAATATGCATTTACCTCAAAAAACTCAAACAAAGGTCTCATGTATACATCTAACCCACCACTAGCGCAAACTATTTTCACTCCCTCATTACGAAGCTCTTCTACCCGCTTCAGCAGCCCATCATTAAAATAATAAGAGTATTCTACCGACCAGTATTCCCGAGCATAGCGATCTACCTGATCGGGCGGTAAACCATCCAGATAATTGAAGAAGTTTTCTTTGAACTGAGTCTGGTTAATCAAGCGGAGGTTTCCTAGAAGCTTGAACAGGGTTAGATGATACAAACTGAGGAGCTTATAGTTGTTACGATAGCAAACGTATTTGAAAAATTCTTCCTTGGAAGTCTTCTTGTAAAGCGTACCATTAATATCAAAAATTGCAATTCGCTGAACTGACATAGTTAAAAAAATTAGTATTGACTCACAGTGGCTTAGTTTCCACTTTTAAGTTCTATATAAGAGCTATTTACTCTCGGAAAGTATAGGCTCCGAATATGCTCCTAAAACGATGATGCAAATAAATAGTTTGACGCCCACCAAATTGATAAATAGCTGTAAAAACTTTTGGCTAACTATTTGTATTTTTACCATATGGCACTATACACTGAACTTACTGAAGTTATTACCGAGCTTGATACTAAGCAAAGCTACCCTTATTCATTACCCGAAGATTTATCGCATCGATTTTACCGCTTCCGAGAAGCTATGCAACTGGTAGCAAATACATTAAACAATCAGCGAGGACGAGCTTTTTTACGTAAATACGAAACCGGTAGCCGGGGGCAGAGACTCAATCAGCTAGAGGGCAAGAAAACCTTTGAACAAGACGATTTACTGTTATTACTAGAATTCTGCCAGGATGCTAATCAATTAGAGAGCTACCTAAAGCGCACCTGGAAAAGCTTAGAAAAACGGCTAAAATCGTAAGGAGTGTGGACTGATTGAGTAACGAGCTTGCCATGAGTCAAAGTCCTCTGTCGTCTCGTATCCATCCCAATAGCCTTCATTAACGTTCGCTCACCAAAGTTTGAAAGAGCAAACATGGTTTTTTCATATAAACACAATAGTGAGCCAGTTCACTTTTTAAGAAGCTGTTTGAGTTATATTTTTTGATTTATTAGGAGAGATTTTTTTGT
>CAKZPJ010000571.1 GCA_937138955.1 uncultured Flammeovirgaceae bacterium
TGTCGATTAAAAACTGAAGAGCTTCTCTCGAAGTTCCTTTTGGTACAATTCCAAGATAGAACTTTAAAGACTTAAATCTTTTTGAAGCTTCAAGTAATTCTTTCTTTATTCTGTTAATCCCTGACATTTTCGTAAATGCAGAGAACCCAACAAAAGAGTAGTAGACATCATTTTTAAACGAATCAATCATATAGTGTCCAACCGTATTGGTATGGTCTTTATGAAGTCCGTGTCCTAAAAATTCAACTCTCATTTCGTTTTTTTATATGCACCACAACTTCTGGATATACGACATACGTATATTTACATTATAGTAACATTCGTATATCTGCAATATCGCCAAAGAGTTAAATATTTGTAAACGTTTATAGTCGTTTGTCATCAGATGTGCTCAGTAATTCATAGCGCACTGTAATATCTACAAAACATATAAACTACTCATCCACCCAGGCTTCAGCTTCAATTTCTACAAGGTAGCCCTCTCCTACTAGTTTGGCTTCTACTAGGGTATTGGCGGGTTGGATGCTGCCGAAGCGTTCGCCGTGAGCGCGGGCTACGGCTTCCCAGTCGTTGATATTATTGACAAAAATGCGGGTACGCACCACATCTTCTAGCGACCTGCCCAGCGACTCAATGGCTCCCTGAATCTTATCAATTACGAAGTGGGTTTGAGCCGCAGCATCTTCACCGCCTATCGAGCGAGAACCATGGGTAGCGGTAGTACCCGATACCGAGATACGATTTCCACTGCGAATCGCTCGGCAGTAGCCCGCCATATCTTCCCAGCTGGTGCCGCTAAATACCTTTTGCCGCCCGCGCATCGCCTCCGGCTCGTAGGGCTGAGGCATATTGTCCAAGTGGTGGCTCAAATCACCCGAAGCGGTAAGGAACGGCGGTTTACGGTATTCATCGCCACACCCTCCGGGAATGGGGTTTAATGCTTGCTGCGCCTGCTGTAGTTTCTGGTGATCTTCAATATCCAATTGAGTCTTAAATATTTTCAGGTTTTCTTGAATGTGATCGCTTTGACCAAGACGGGCTCCTAAAATTACCCCTCCAACGGCGGGCTGGTCTAAAATAAATCGGCTAGCCACCGTAGCCATGGGTAACTGATGCTTTTCAGCTACCTCCTCTAACGCTTCCAATAGCTTTTGAAACTTATCCCATCCTCCGGCAGCATCAATAAAGCGCTTATACTTCATCTGCGACCAAGTATGCTCTTCGTCTACATTGGGTTCTGGTTTATTCAACCACTTTTCGGTTAAAAATCCTCCGGCCAGCGTTCCGAAGGCTAGTATCTTCACCCCGTACTGCTGGCAAACTTCGGTCATAGCTCCATACGCCCGTTGATCAATTAGCGAGTAACAGATTTGGTTAGAGACGATTTCAATACCACTGGCGACGGCCACTCGCAAATGAGCCGCGTCAAAGTTGGTCACTCCTAGCTGACGGATTAGCCCTTCTTCTTTCAGCTCTTGCAGCCAAAACAAACTATCCAGCCAAACGGGGTCAGCGTAGTTCCAAGCATGGAACTGTAGTAAATCCAATGACTCAGATTGCATCCGGTCGAGCGATAGTTGCACGGCTTCCCGCACTTCACTTTTGGTAACGGGGCCGGGCTTAGGCACCCATTTAGTGAGCAGTTGCACCGGATCATTCGGGTTCTGTTTTCGGAAGGTACCGGTAATAATTTCAGCGGAGCCGTAATGGTCCGCCATATCGAAGGTGGTAAAACCAGCAGCTACATAAGGTTCAATTGCTTGAGCAGTATTTTGAGGGTCTAGCGTTTTACCATCCCGTTCCATATCGGCAATCTGCCACAGTCCGGTAAGCACTTGAGAAATCTTCAGATTAGGGGCTAGTTCGCAGTAAGTCACAATTACTCGGGGGGTAAGTTTAAAAATTGTTGATGAAGGTCTATATTCTTTCTCTTTAGGTTAGACCAACGAATGAAAAAAAACACTGAAGCTAACAGCATAACGATCAGCCAAATATACGTAGAATGAAAATACCAAGCTTCAACTTCGCTCACTAGATCTTTCCGAATATGAATTACTAGAAAACCAATGAGCACTATTGTTCCTCCCCAGCCTAAAGCTAATTGAACTCTTCGGTTCTTGGCAATTCTAATATTATTAGCGATTGCGGGATTTACAGACGTAATCGTAATTAAGGTCAAGCACATCAGCAAAAAATTGACCATCATGGAAGTAACCATAATATCAATACCTAGAAAGAAATCTCCGGCAAAATGACTACCCAAGATACCGACCGTTGCCATGCCACCACTTAGCAGTAAGGCCACGTGCGGAGTACGCCACACCGGATGCACTACCGTAATTCTCTTCGGAAAAATGCCATCTTCTGCCCAGGCAAACATTAAACGAGATACTGACAGCAGCATGGCCGGTAGGTCATTGATTAGTGCAATAGCAGCCCCGGCTACGATGGCTACCGCTAGTCCCGCCGGTAGTACATAGCGTAGTAATCCGGGAGCACTAATATCCTGTTGCATTGCCTCCTGAGCAACAAACTGCCAAGGAACAATGCGGTACACTGATAGCGTGAATAGAAAGTAAAAACATCCTACCACCGTAATAGCCAGAGCAATAGCTAAAGGTAAGTTACGATTAGGGTTCTTAGCCTCGCCCCCGGCTTGTGCGATGGAATCGAACCCAATAAAGCTCGAGAAAAGTAAGGCTGCTGCCGCCAGAAAGGTTGGCCACTCAAATATAGCTTCCGATTCGGTTGGCATTGTTCCTCCGGCCTGCTGTAGTCCAGTGGAAAAATCGGTCGGGTCAAACCAAAAACCCGCTACAATAACAATTGCGCCTAATCCGAACATTAGAAACATCAGCGGAATGAGCGTTCGCTCGTAAGACTTTGCCCCGCGTATATTGACTAGTGCAAAAGTCCAGAGTAGTGATACGGCCAAGCTTATCCGCACCCAACCAACTTCTAAGGAAGCAGCTAGATCTGACCAGCCCACTCCCAGTGCAATATCCCGAAAAAAAGGAACGACTACGTAAGCAATCACCCCAATCACAATTGATAATCCGAACCACTGTGAGAAGCTAGCGACAAAGCCCAAGTACGGATGCAGGCCCCGACTAGCGTACAGATAACTTCCGCCCGCCCTAGGCATAGCTGATGATAATAAGCTGTAGGCAAAAGCAGCTAAAACTGCCGGAACTGCCGCTAACAGAAACGCCGGAAGCACATAAGGGCCAATACCTGGTACATTCCGTTGAATCATAAACGGCACCACATTGATAGATGCTCCCAGCATTGAGCATATTCCGGTAGCAGTTAAACCAAGCAAACCCAATTGACGAACAAGGCCGGTTGATGAAGAAGCGGTTTTTGTGTCAGCCATTATGAGGCGAAGATGCAAATTTTATGGAT
>CAKZPJ010000572.1 GCA_937138955.1 uncultured Flammeovirgaceae bacterium
TACCTGTCACCCATAGGTCGCGAGCGTTTCCGGTCAAATTAAGTTTCGCTTGCTCATTTAGTGGTGGAATCACGCTAAGGTCATCCAGTAATCGCTTTTTCTCTTCGTCGCTCAAGGGAAATTCATACGTCCAAATTTCGGTCGTCATATGGTGGGTAGGCCCTTCGTGGGCGGGAACATCGCTGCGGGCTGTCCACAGCGATTTATAGAAAGATGGGTCACGCACCCAGGGTTTTAATACCCGATGGTTAAAGTCGTAGCCATTCATTTCAGCCCATAAAATATGCCAGTCAACCTGCTGCTCGATAGGCCAATTGGTAGTGTCTAAAGCTAATAATTCAGTTTGTAGTTTCTCAAAGGCAGGATACCGCTGTTCAAAGGTTTCGGCGGTATAATCGGGTGCACCCTCGCGCAAGGATGGTTGCTCAAACTCCCGCCATTGGGCGAAAAGGTTGACTAACTCCTGGTAGTTTTGGGGAGCCGAAGGCGAAAAGGGTTTAAAACTGAATAGTGAAAGAAGTAGAGCAGAAACTAAAGCAGTCAGTAAGATTTTTCTCATAGTTGTGTAGAATTATTGAGGGCGGTGAATATAGGCGATAGCACTATGGAAGCCAAACTGAGTAGATTGAATTCACTTTTCTAACTCAACTATCGAGTGCCACTTTTTACGAAAAATAGTGTGGTGAGTGTATTATATCATTCAGGTCTATTGGTAGGTCAGTAATTCTAATTCTGATGGTTGTATCATTCAGAAAGAACATCTTCGAGATTTTTAGCGGTGTGATAATCGTCTAGCAAATCACTATATTCGTACTATACAAATGAATAGTTAAACGAAACAAATCTTTTTTATGCGTTTCACCGTCATACTTTTTTTGTCTTGCATCTTTACATTCACTTCTCATGCTGGCTACTCGCAAAGCGGCAATACTTCCCAATCGTACTACGATTTAGTAGTTAACCATTTCACTAAGCGTTTGGCTAACGGAAAAGATAAATACGGGAGTAAAACTACCCCTTTTTGGATGTCGAGCCTAAATACTGCGACCGGCGAACATCTTGAGAACGATACTATTCGTCCTGATGACCGCCCCCAGCGTTTGTATCAGGACCGTCCGGTAGAGGCACCCCAAGGATCGAGTATGTACTGGGATATGCCTCAAGTGGTAGTCGCCTATTATTTATCTGAGAAAACCGGTGATGCTACCTATTCGGATGCTGCTGACGCGTATATTCAGGCATTCTTTGAGAATTGTATTGCTAAGAACGGACGGTTTCTTTGGGGCAATCACTTTTACTACGATGCTTTTCGTGACTCTACAGTTCGTTTTGGCTCTAACGGCATTACCACGGGAGTAGATTTTGACGAAGAAGAAGCTCGATTGCACGAAATGCGTCCCATTGTTCCTTCTTGGCAAGCCCTCTGGAATATTGATCCTGAGATTACCGAAGCAGCTATTCGCTCGGCTATAGACGGACATCTGACCAATCCCGCTACCGGAGAGTTTAACCGCCACGCTACTGGCGATCGAGGACATGCTTTTTTAGAAGCTGGAGGAGTATTAGTATATAGCGCCGCTTGGCTTTACGCAAAAACGCAAGACGCTAGTTTGTTGGAAAAAGCCAACCGAATGGCTAACTACAGCTTCTTCAACAAAGGAGCAGAAACCGGGTTGCTGGAGAATAGCCCTAACCAAAATCGCTGGGATAAAATATATTCTACTACTGAGGTAGGGTTGTGGGCGCGGGGTTTAATTGAAGCGGCAAACTACGTAGACGAAACTACCCGACAGCAATGGATTACGATGGCCGATGAAGCAATGACGGCTTGGTTAGAGTATGGCTTTGACCCTGAACAGCGCGAATATTACGGTATTTTACGAGTCTCGAGTGGAGAGCCAATTTTTGAAGAAGACTTTCTGAATGATTTTGAAAGTAAAACTGTATATAGCCCTGATAATTACACTTCTTTCTGGGAACCACTTTTTCCGAGGCATGATTATCCTATGCCTTTTGCTGAGAGCTGCCTGAAGCTGTATGAGCTAACGGGAAAAGATTATTACAAATCAGCCTGCTACCGATGGATGGCAGCGGTTAAAAATGACCTGCCCGCCTGGGATGGTAAGGGCGGCTACGCCGATCTCTACGGGCGGGTAATCCATTTCTTATTGGGGGGACACAAGACCTTCTCGGATGAACGGTTCCGTATACTGGCCCAAGATGTGGCGAATGAAGCTGTTGAACGGCTGTATGCTCAGGGAATGTTCCGAACGCATACGGGTGAAGATCGCTACGATGTAGCCGATATGTTCGGTTTTCTAGCTACTTCGCTTATCTGGCTAGAAACCGGAGAAGAACCAAGTATGATGGGAATATATTATTGATGACTAATGGAGAAGGGAGAAGGGTGTACAAGACTTCGGTCGCCTGTCTTCGGTAACTTTCTAGCTACAAAAGTAGTTTATCGTATACTAAAACAACCAGCGTAATGGCAAACTACATTCTAGAAAACGATCACCTAACTGCTACGCTCAAAGCAGAAGGAGCAGAACTTACCAGCGTCCGAAGTAAAGCAGATAATCAAGAATACATTTGGCAGGCTGATCCGACGGTTTGGGCCCGTCATGCACCAGTGTTATTCCCTATTGTTGGACGACTGAAGGACAACCAGTATCAGTTGAATGGCGATACTTACTCGATGGGTCAGCACGGCTTTGCCCGAGATCAGAGCTTTTCGGTAATTAATCAGTCTAATACCGAAATTACGTTTGGGCTAACTGCTTCTCCCGAAACCCAAAAAATGTATCCGTTCAATTTTGTGTTAGATATTCGGTATACACTTCAGGAGAATGAGCTTACGGTGGCTTATCAGGTAACGAACCAAGATCAAGCTACTATGCCGTTCTCCATTGGCGCGCATCCGGCTTTCTATTGTCCCACCCAACAAAATCAGCAGTGGGAAGAATACCATCTACGATTTGAAAAGCCGGAAACATTGAGCCGTCATCTACTGAAAGATGGTCTTAGAAATGGCGAAACGGAACCGTTGCTGAATGATGAAGATGTTTTAGCACTCCACCGACAATTATTTGAGTCTGATGCTATTATCTTCAAAAACGTAGATTCTGATTGGGTACGTATTGTACGGCAATCTGATGGTAAACCTTTTGTTACAGTAGCCTTCGCTGGGTTTCCTTACTTAGGCATTTGGCAGAAGGTAGGAGCCGACTTCTATTGTATAGAACCCTGGTATGGTCTGGCTGATACGGAAGAGGGGCTGGTGGACTTTACTGAGAAGGAAGGAGTTATAAAAATGTCGCCGGAAGAACAGTTTAATGCCGAGTATCAAATAAAATTTCACTAATCAGGTTTACCTTTTGAGTAAATACTGATAAAAGGTAAAGTTTTTGTAGCTTAGAATGTTAAAAATTTAAGGAGTTACCTGCATTATGAAACTAAAAAGTGGTCGGCCCTGGGCGAGAAGTTGGACAATTTTAGCTATCGTAGCACTATGCTGGGGTTGCCAGAAAGATGGAGTACAGCCCGAAGCTAAGCTACCTACGGTTAGAGAGCTTTCTAACGAAGAGCAAGAGTTGGTGCGGTCAGTGAATGATTTTGCCTTCGACCTTGTCCGTCAGGCTACCAAACAGTCGTCTGCTCAAAATGTGTTTTTATCGCCTCTCAGCGTAAACTTAGCCATGAGTCTGATGCTTAATGGCTCAGCTGAATCTACTCGAGATCAGCTTTATCAGTCCTTGGATTTTGAGGTACTTTCACCACTGGAGATTAACAAAGCTTATAGCGAGTTTATTCCTTTTTTACAAGAATTAGACCCTGAAGTTAGTTTCTCGCTGGCCAATGCCATTTGGTATGATCAGCGCCTGTCGATTAGTCCTTTCTATCAGAATATTCTTCTGGCGTATTATAATGCTCACGCTATTGATCTAAATTTTAGAAGTAAGCGAGCTACTACGGTCATCCAGAAGTGGGTAGAAAATCAGATGTCGCACAAATTATCCCAACCGCTTACCTTGTTAGACTCTCGGGCTAAGCTGTACATGACCAACGCGGTGCAATTCAACGGAAAATGGGCTATGCCTTTTCGGAAAGAGTTTACTCGTCCTTCCGAATTTTATTTACCCAACGGCAATAGCATTACGGCCGACATGATGTACGCTGACCAAGCGGAGTACCGTTTTCATCAAACTGAGTTAGCCTCTTACATCGATATACCCTACGGGAATAAGCAATACAGCATGACTCTAGTTATGCCTAAGACAGAAGATAGTTTACATCACTTAGCCAACTCTTTAAATGCGGAAAAGCTAACTTCTATTTTAGCCGCTGCTGATACGTTAGAGCAAGGTTTATACTTGCCTAAATTCGCCATCAATTTTCAGTCATCCTTGAAAAATATGCTTTCTCAGTTAGGAATGGGAATTGCGTTTCAGGATAGTGCCAACTTCTCCTTATTCTTCTCAGAGGCCAATCAACAGCCGCACTTAAACGATATGTTACATCAGGCTTCCATTGAAATTGGCGAAATTGGGGCTAAAGCGGCATCACTTACATCTACGCTCTCGGTAGAAAATATGGCTCCTTCGATCCGGATAGATCGCTCTTTCCTGTTTTTTATTCGGGAGCAACACTCAGGAGTGATTTTATTTGTGGGAGTACTAACAAATCCTGTAATTTAGCTGCCTCTTTTAATAGGCAACCAAAGCCCTTTTCTATCCCTATGCAACCACGAGTTCTTCGTATTCATCCGAACGATAACGTTATCGTAGCTCTAGATCAGCTAAATGCTGGCGAGAAAGTCCAGCTCCAATCTGATATTTATGAGATTCGGCAAGATGTGCCTCCTAAGCACAAGTTCGCTCAAGTAGATTTTCAGCCAGGCGACAACATTACGATGTACGGAGTGCGAGTAGGCAAGGCAGTACATTCTATTAGTCAAGGTGAAGTAATTACCACTCAGAATATTCATCATGATGCTGAGAGCTACCATCTGCGTGAACAGCAATACCAGTGGCAACCGCCGTCAGTAGATTGCTGGAGAGAAACAACGTTCGAGGGATACCACCGAGCCAATGGAAAGGTAGGAGTAGCTAATTACTGGCTGGTAATTCCTTTAGTATTTTGTGAGAACCGCAACCTCCAGGTAATGCGTGAAGCTCTGGTGAAGGAACTCGGTTATAACCGTTCGAGAAGTCATCGGTTCGATGTGCGGACTCTCGTTGACCAGTATCGAGCTGGAGCTACTCCAGATGATCTGCTGGCGGCTCCCATTGCCCTGTCAAATGGCTCTTCGGGGCAGCACCGAACATTTCCAAACGTAGACGGTATTCAGTTTCTTACGCATGAGGGAGGTTGCGGAGGCACTCGTCAGGACGCTCAAACCCTGTGTGCGCTGTTTGCTGGATATATCACCCACGCTAATGTAGCGGGAGCTACGGTGCTTAGTTTGGGCTGTCAGAATGCTGAGGATAAATTACTGCTAGAAGAGATTGAAAAGCGGGATGCTAACTTTAATAAACCACTCCATATTCTAGAACAACAGCAAAGTGCCTCGGAAGAAGAATTTTTGGCCGAAGCAATCAAAAAGACTTTTGTAGGTCTCACTGAAGCTAATCGGTTGGAGCGAAAACCAGCACCACTCAGTAAGTTGGTAGTGGGGTTAGAGTGTGGGGGCTCCGATGGTTTTTCGGGTATTTCGGCTAATCCAGCGGTAGGGCATGCGGCTGATCTATTAGTTGCTTTAGGGGGCTCAGTGATTCTATCGGAGTTTCCGGAACTGTGCGGAGTGGAACAAGAACTTACCGATCGCTGTACTGATCGAGCTACTGCCGAACGTTTTATCAACTTAATGCGTGCGTATAGTCGTAGAGCCGAAGAAGTAGGTAGTGGATTCGATATGAACCCTTCCCCTGGAAACATTAAAGACGGATTGATTACGGATGCTATTAAATCGGCCGGTGCTGCTAAGAAAGGAGGCACTTCCCCAGTGGTAGATGTACTGGATTATCCTGAACCAGCAACCAAGCCTGGTTTAAATCTACTCTGTACTCCCGGCAACGATGTAGAATCAACTACTGGTTTGGCCGGAGCCGGAGCTACTGTGATTTTGTTCACTACTGGCTTAGGTACGCCTACTGGAAACGCGGTAGCACCCACGCTGAAAATAGCTAGCAATGCTACATTAGCTAAACGGATGAGCGATATTATTGATATTAATGCCGGTACGGTAATCTCAGGAGAAGATACGATTGAGAGTAAAGGAGAGGAAATTCTGGACTATATCATTCGCACGGCTCAAGGTAACTATACCCCTAAAGCAGTCCGCTTAGGTCAGGATGATTTTATTCCTTGGAAACGAGGAGTTTCTCTATAAGTTTAGTGACATCTGCTCTTGCGAGGAAGTTGTAGGAATTGCGGGTGATAGGCGAACAGTAAACGTCGTTCCTTCACCAAGCGTAGAATCTACGTGGATGCTGCCTTTCATTTTATCAACGGCCTCTTTCACCAAGTACAATCCTAGACCCGAACCATCTTCTTGAATACTAGCTCGGTAAAACATATCAAATATCTTATTGAGATGTTCTTTAGCAATTCCCTGCCCGTTATCAGCTACCTGGATAGTGGCTTCCCGAT
>CAKZPJ010000573.1 GCA_937138955.1 uncultured Flammeovirgaceae bacterium
TATTTGCTTCCTCAAAAATCAGAACAAATAAAACCAAAGCAACTTTATTCTAGTAAGGTAGTCAGTTTGATCCCTTCCGTTACAGTTGTACTCTTTTCCTTACTATTCGTAGGCTGTGGTAACACCAAGTCCGAACATAATGAAACTGCTAATGAAGTAACGGAACAACCTGGGCTTCAGCTACTGGGCAACCGCTTTTTCACCTTCAACACCGTAGTGCGGGTAAACCAGATTGAAACCTCCCGTAATGAATCTCACGAGCAGAATGAATCGAGTATTCATACTCCCAAAGCCGCTCGGGCATTTCGCGAAGCGGTAGAAGAAGGCTGGCCGGGAGCTCGTATGACCTGGTCATTTAGTTGGCAAGCACTCAATGATCAGCGACCCAATTATGTCGCACTTCGAGAGCTCATAGTCTCCTACCACCAGAAGTACGGAGATGAAATTACTTTTCTACCCGGAGGCTATTTTGCCAATATGTACAACACTCGCGAGCAGGTCAATCAGGATTTGCAAGATGGTTTGCAATTGGTTTCTGAAATGGTAGGTAGTGGCTACCGCCCTAACAGCGTTATTGCCGGGTTTCTATCGGCCGACAATCTAAAGTACTGAGCGGAAGAAGAGAATATTCACGTCTGTCAGGGAAATATCTGGAGTCAGTACGCGGTTGACAATGGCGACGGTGAAGGGTCAATATCCTATCCCTATTATCCGTCTACTGAACATTTCTGCAAACCGGCTCAAGGAAAAGAAGATTTCATTGATTGCGTAAACCTGGACGGTTGGACGGTGGATTTCCTAAATGCCCGCTTTCCCGGTGCCAGAATCATTGATGGGGTTCACTGTGGCAGTCGGCAAGGGGTTGGCCCCATTGAGACTGTAATCAGGTTAGGAACTGAAGAAGGCACGAAAGAAATGCTAGCCACCACCGCCGCGCACTTTGATAAAGGATTTGAACTGAATAATTTTGCCTGGGTCACCTGCAACTGGGAAATGTTTCTAGTAGAAGCCCGCCGGATATACGGCTACAAAGGACGGAACGGGCTGGATGGCCTTGTTATCTGGTTTAGCGAAATGCGTAAGCGGTGGCTCAAGGCTAAGTTTATTACCCAAGGAGAAGTCGGGTTGCTTTGGCGCGAACAATTCAAGAATAACGATAGCATCAACTATCGTTTCGTGCAGCGAGGTTCGGGTGTGTGCGGATCAGATCCTGACAAGGAGATCCGTTGGTTTATGAATAAGGGGTTTCGCTTGGCACTATTAAGCAACCATACCACCGATTCGCCCGAAAAAGTGATTAATTTTACCCACTACGACCTCGAGGCTCAGGAGCCACCTGATCCCAAACCGGGGGAAGCAATCCGTAATTGGAGTCTGATGAACCGGATCAATCAAAAAGGTACTCGTCCGCAGGACACCCCGATCCGTATTGAGCAACTAAAACCTAATGAGCAGACGATCATTGAGCAGCGGTATCCGCAATTGATCAACAACTAAGCATAGCGACATGAGAAAAACTACCTATCTACTTGCACTATCAGTCTTTTTAGGAATTACCAGTTGTAGTAATAACAATACTACCATCATTGAGGAGGAGCCAGCGCCCGCCCGACCCAATATTGTCTTTATTCTGGGCGATCAGTGGAGAGCGCAGGCTACGGGCTATAGTGGTGACCCGAATCTTATCGGAAAAACCCCCAACCTTGACCGCATGTAACTGCCGGAGGCTATATTGATTATTCGGAAGGTGCCAAGGCTCAAGGGCCCGGTTTGAACAAATAATCGATTTTTACTTACCTATGACCACCGCTATCTGGATTGCTCTTTTGCCTAATAAGAAACAAGATAGTTATGCTGCATGAATACTCGGAAGAACAGATAAGCTAACCCTGAGGAGATTCCGAGAAATATCTACAATTAAATAATTAGTAATAATATCTTTTATATGGTAAATATATTTTGGATATTTTGATTCCTAGTGGATAATGTTACCATTACGCTAATGAAGGAGGAAGGATATTATGACTCCAGTAGTAAATATCGATATTGATGACCTGACGCTTTTTTTGCGGGTTAAAACCAGCGAAGAAAAAGCTTTTAAAAAGCTGTTTGTTCGATACTACGAGAAGCTTCGCCAATTTACTACCCTAACGTATCACGACCCAATACTGGCCGAAGAGGTCGTGCAGGAAGTATTTGCCCGGCTGTGGGAAAGAAGACAGTCTTTGGAGATTCACTCTTCGGTAAAGTACTATTTATACACTGCCTGTCGTAACCAAGCGTATAATTTAATAAACCAGAAAAATCACCGTCATCAAAGTATGACCGAAGCAATGGAAGCCATTTTGGCCGATAATGATACTCCGGAAACGGTTCTCTCCTTTGAAACACTGTATTATAATTTACAAAAAGCAGTTGACGCTTTACCAACCAAAGCCAAAAAAGTGTTTGTGCTTAAATACTTTCAGCAAACTAAGCATAAAGAAATTGCTCGAAGGATGAATATTTCGGAAAGCATGGTTGAAAAACACGCGGCTAATGCAATACGGCAAGTGAGAAAGAAGCTCGCTTCTCATGCTCTTCCCGTAATTCTTACCCTACTCACCAAGCTATCACTGCTCTTTTTGCCGTTTTTCAGATAGTGAACTAAAAAAATCAAGTTTTTCCTATTCCGACCTGTGGCTTTTTCTATTTCACTTGTCTACTAAGTAGCGATGGAAAAAAAACACTACTACACCGGCCTAATTCTAAAATCACTGGCGGAAGATATTCAACCTGACGAACAGGTAGAACTAGATATATGGTTGGGAGAGCACGATGATCATCAAAAATTATTTTTCGATATGAAGTCTAACTGGAAGACCTATCCTTCTGCTAACCAGGAAACTGAATTTGCCTACCAACAACTTAGACAAAGGTTAGATTTACCTAGCCAGCCAATTTTCTCCTCACCAACAGAAAAGAAAATCTCAATCAAGCGAACCTCACTCTTTCGGTTAAGAGCTGCGGCAACTATAACAGGGGTACTATTACTTTCTTTTCTGGCTTATTACTTCGTTAGCTCTTCTAGCAAAACTGTCTACCAGACTGGGTACGGAGAAACTGCTACCTACCAACTACCAGATAGCTCCTTAGTAACTTTGAATGCTAACTCCTCTTTAGAGTTTTCTCAGAACTGGCAGCAACACACATTACGGGAAGTCTGGCTAGACGGTGAGGCATTCTTTCAAGTGACTAAAATATCTCAGCTTCCGGCGGCAGAATTACCAGACCGGTTTGTGGTTCACACTCCCCAGGCTGATGTGGAAGTGCTGGGTACATCGTTCAATGTTGAAGACCGCCGGGGAACTACCACCGTGGTACTGAACAGCGGCGAAGTAAAGCTGAAATCACTGCTCAACCAAGACTCAGAAGTAGTAATGCAACCAGGCGATTACGTAGCCATGTCAGAATCAACGGATCATTTGGTACGCAAGATTGTTGACCCAGCTCAGTTTTCGTCTTGGACCGAGCATAAACTAATTATGGATAATACATCGCTGCGGAGTATTGCTCAAACCATAGAAGACTACTACGGACTACAAGTAAGGCTCGAGACAACATCAATAGCAGAAAAAGCACTGACTGGTTCAATTCCAACGGAAGATTTGAATAGTTTCTTAACGATCTTATCCGCCTCAGCCGATGTGCAGATAGTGCGGCAAGAAAATATTTTAATTCTACGAAATAAAGCAGTTCCCTAGACATACGCCTCAAATTCAATCATCACTAGTCAACAACCTAACAATATACTCTATGAAAATCACTACTCAAGTCTTCAAAAGTAGCTCCTTATTCCTCGGTATAGGGATATGCTGCTTTTTACTGGTAATTACCCACCTAAGTAAAGCCCAGGAACTGGCCAGCGCCTCGTCAGCGGTAAGATCAAATTTAGTAATTGACTATCCCAAACAAGATAGAAAAGACAAGCTATCTCTTCTGGAGGTGCTCAATACGCTTGAAAAGACCTACCAGGTTAGTATTGTAGGCGAAAGTCAATTTCTAAAGGATAAATATGTACCTAAAGAAAATATAAAAGCAGAGAAAAACGCTACACAAACATCTTTAGAAGAACAGTTGCTTCACATACTTGAACCGTTGGGGCTTGATTATGTACGTTACGGCGATTCCTTTGTGATCCAAACGGTCAAACCAGCGTCAGAAGAACCAAAAAGAATAGAGCGAAAAAGTCCGAGTCTCTGGAATGATGCATCGGAATCACACGACTCACATCAAGGTTATCTACCTCTACCTATTTCGGCTACGGATGCAGCAGCAGTGGAAAAAAATATTAGTGGACAAGTAACCGACGAGAAAAACGAAGGACTACCGGGAGTGAATATTTTAGCGAAAGGAACTACCCAAGGAACAGTGACTGATATTGATGGTAATTACCGTCTTACAGTTAATGATGATGCGACAACACTAGTCTTTTCTTCTATCGGTTATGTGTCGCAAGAAGTAGAAATCAACGACCGTACCATTATCAATTTGGAGCTGACGCCAGATGTGCAATCGTTAGAAGAAGTTTTAGTAATAGGTTACGGTACCCAGCAAAAATCAGATATGACTGGTTCGGTAGGTTCTGTAAACCGAGAGGAGTTTCAACAACGGGCTCCGGTTAATTTACAACAAGGCCTAGCCGGAAGAGTATCCGGAGTAAATGTGTCTTTAAACTCAGGTCGCCCCGGAGGTAGACCTACGATCCGAATCCGAGGAAACTCCTCAGTTACCGGTTCCAATGATCCGCTATACGTTGTTGATGGAGTGATCTTGCCCGTCGCCACCCTTTCCAACGGCACCTCTCCTATTGACTTTCTTGATCCGGGAAACATTGAGTCGGTTGAGGTATTAAAAGATGCTTCAGCTACCGCGATCTACGGAGCTCGAGCCGCTAACGGAGTCATATTGGTGACGACCAAAGGACGTAAGCAAGAAGGAGGAAGATTAACCTACGATGGTTCGGTCAGTGTGGGAAGACTTCCGGTCAAATTAGATTTATTGAATGCTGAAGAGTTCTTGAGAGTAGAAGATATCGCTTTTCTAAATGCCGGAAAGTATGGTTTAGCGGGTAGCGCAATAGACCCAGCCACTAAGAGAACCGATCCCCGCCTATTTGATGCCTCTGGAAACCCATTGTACGACACCGACTGGCAAGAAGAGGGTTTTCGTACCGCCATCAGTAACAATCACAATTTATCCTTTGCAGGAGGAGACAAGTCAAACAGCTACGCCGTTAGCTTAGGCTACCGTAACGAAGAGGGCATACTGAGAAAATCATCTTTAGAGCGTTATTCCGGCCGATTGATGGTTGATTCTCAGATTAAAGACTGGCTTACCCTCGGCGCATCAATTAACTACAGTGCTCAAAATGAAAGCCAACCTCGGCAAGTGGGTTCAGGAGGTATCAGCCCCACCCGATCGATACTGCAGGCACTACCAATTACCCCGGTCAGATACCCGGATGGCACTTTTGGTAGAACGTTAGATTACCCGGGAGTAGAGGGAGGTGCGCAACCCGTCCGGCTGGTGAATGAAACTAAGCGCCTGCTAAACTCGGTCAATACCGTGGGAACTGCCTACGCGGATATTAAACTGGCGAAAGGCTTAACCTTTAAAAGTACCATTGGGGTTAACCTTATTGATCAGGAAGTAAGTTTTTACGCAGGCGATGAGCTTCAGTTTATCTCGGAAAATGGTCGGGCTTCCATCGCTAACGAACGGCTCACATCCTGGCAATTTGAGAATTACCTGACCTATGATACCCAAATTGCGGAGAAACATACTTTAAGTGGTCTGTTAGGAGCATCTTGGCAGCGGGTAACTAACTTCAATACTTCAGCAGCCGCTCAAGACTTTCTCGATGATTACTTCGAGTTCAACAATCTGGGGATTGCATCCAACCCCCGACCGTCAACCTCTGGTGCAGAAGCTTATAGCCTAAACTCTTACTTTGCCCGACTTAACTACATTATTGACAGTAAATATCTGTTTACGCTCACCGGTCGGATAGATGGCTCATCCCGATTTTCCCAAGATAATCGCTACGCCTTCTTCCCCTCGGGCGCTGTAGGGTGGAGAGTATCGGAGGAGAACTTTATGCAGAACGTTCCAGTCATCTCCAATCTCAAACTACGCACCAGCTACGGGCTTACCGGAAACTCCGAAATTCCAAACTACCGTACCGTGGCCGGACTGGGAAACTATTCCTATATCGTCAACGGAGAACGAGTAACCGGAATTGGCCTTAGCAGAATGGCAAACCCCAATCTACGATGGGAGAAGAACACGCAGTTTGATATTGGCCTTGAAATAGGCTTCATCCAGGACAGAGTGTCGCTGGAAGCAGATTACTATTATAAGCGGGCGGATGACATGCTACTAGCTGCTCCCGTACCAGCCACGAGTGCTTACAGTACGGTGATCCAAAATATTGGTAGCATGGAGAACCGTGGATTTGAATTTGCGGTGCGGACGGCCAACATTGTAAACGCTAACTTCAGTTGGAGTACCGACTTTAATATTTCCCTAAATCGAAATAAAGTACTGAATTTGACCGGAGGGCAGGATATTATTCAGGGAGGAAATCCGGTAACGGGTAATAGA
>CAKZPJ010000574.1 GCA_937138955.1 uncultured Flammeovirgaceae bacterium
AAGCAGTTTTGTCTTTGCCGATATTGACGGTGATAGCGATCTAGATTTTGTATGCGGATGCAGCAATGCCTGGTACAAAAACGATGGTCGCGGCGAGTTCTTGGAGTCATTCGTTGTCAACGAAAGTCTGGCCCCAATCGCCCACGTTGCCGACATCAATCAGAACGGCAAAACGAACATCGTTACTTCGGATGGTTCTGAAATCGTCGCCTACGAATACCAATCGGATAATACTTGGTCAAAAGATATATTAGGAAACCTAGAGTACAACCGTTCGCGCTACTTTGCTTCCTATTACCGTACCGAGGTATTTGACATGCACAACGATGGCGGTCTGGATATTGTCTTCTACGGTACAGAACTATTTGACCACGGCTTTCTGATAATTTTTGAGCAGCAACCAGATGGTTATGTACAAAACACTCTATTCAATGTCGATGGTGATGGAATGGACTTTAGTTTTATAGATTATGATAACGATAGCTTCACTGACATTGTAGCCGGTGTTAAGTATACTAGTCCTCTGGAAAGCTACGACTATTCGGGAAACGACCAAATCGTATGGTTCAACAACCAACGTGGCGCGTTTTCTAAAGAAATTATTCGAGAGCAACAGTACGCGTTGGATTTTGGCCAATATAATCAAGACGAACTAGCCGATATTCTAAGCTGGAAACCACAGGGTATCGACTTGCTTCTCCAACGCGAAACGGGCTTTAATACGCAGCGTGTAGTAGCGTGGACGAGCGCTGATGTGTCGGAAGACCTTACGACTTCTGAGTTAAATAATGATAATCGGCCTGATTTTCTGTTCTTCAGCAGTAATTACCGAAATATCGATAGACCAGCCTTCGTATACAGCGGCTATTCGGCCATTACCGTACTCCTATCGCAGCCATCAGGTTATTCTATCCAAACGCTTAATAGCGTAACCAGTATTTTACCCGAAGCGCTACGTTTTGTCGATATGAATAATGACGATGATCAGGATGTAGTGGCTTTACTTTACCGGGTTTACGGTGAACTGTTCTACGAATGGGAAGTGGTTTGGTACGAGAACGAGGGAGATGGGATATTTGGTGAACGCCAACTGATAGGCACTGGCACCAGCGAAGATTTTGGCGACGAAACCTTCGAGATATTTGACAGTAACGGCGATGGCTTTCCGGAGGTGGCGGCTTTCTCAGGTGTGTATCAGAACAATCAGGGTTCTTTTGAAGAAATTAATTCTCTCCCTAAGATTACTTCCGTAGCCGACCTAAATGGCGATGGAGCTACGGATGTTATCGGTGAAGATCAGTGGTATGCCAACGACGGCAGTGGAAACTTTACCGCCCGTAGCGAGGTAAATGGCTTACCGCTTGATTTTGATGGCGACGGTGACGTAGATGCCATTAATAATTATTCTCGCTTTACCGATGATGTAGACTGGTACGAAAACGATGGCTCGGGAAATTTTATCAAGAAACCATTATCAGTAGAAGCCAACCAATATGTAGACATAGATGGCGATGGTGATGCCGATGCCATTACTAAAGATAACACCGGAACTTTCTGGATAGAGAACACCGATGGTAAGGGCGCCTTTGGCGAATCTCAGGAGATTACCGACGAAAATATTTCCATTCTTCATTTTTACGACAGCGACCAAGATGGCGACGCCGATTTATTTGCTGACCTAAACGGAATTGTAAAGTACGAAAACCTGTCCGTCAACGAAGCTGATACTGAGCTATCGCTCGCGCTGGAAGAAACCGAAGGCTTGCAACAAGACACCATCAACATTCCCCTAAAGATTGAAGGTGGTTTTACTGACCTTACGAACCTCTCGTTTTCATTAGCCTGGGATACCGAAATAGCCACTTACGTTGAAATAGAAAGTACCGAGAATTTGACCCTAGAAACCAGCAATGCGGAAAATGGCAAAGTAGGAATCACTTGGAGCAACTCCGGCGGAGCATCTAAATCAGACGGCAGCACATTGCTTTCGCTACTGCTCTTCTTAACCGGAAGCGAGGAGACAGCTACCAACGTTTCCTTCGTCAGTGATCCGGTTGCTCAAGTCGCCACCAATGCCAGCGCACAAACAGTTTCCCTAATTACGAAGAATACTGAGGTTACTATTCAAGTAAGCGAAGCTCCTATTGATATTAAACTAGATAATAACATCGTAAAAGAAAATCAGCCAGAAGAAACATTGGTAGGTAAATTTAGCACAGACAACGATGCAAGCGAGGATTTTACCTATACATTGGTAGATGGCGAAGGCAACGATGACAATAGTGCTTTTAGCATTGACGGACGTTCATTGTTCACCAAAGGAACCCTCGACTACGAAACCCAAAAGGTTTACAGTATTCGGGTGCAAACTACTGATAGTCGGGGGAAAACGTTCGCAAAAGCATTTGAAATTAGGGTAGAAGATGTGGATGATACTAATAACAATCCTACGGCTATTCTTCTATCACCCAACACTATCAATGAAAACAGTGAAGCCCCTACTGTGGTAGGTAAACTGAGTGCTGAAGACGCGGATGAAGATGATACTCACACATTTAAGCTGGTAGAAGGAAAGGGCGATGATGATAACGCGCTATTTACTGTTGATAACGACTACAATCTACTGGCTACAGAAGTATTTGATTTTGAAACTAAGCAAGAATACAGCGTTCGGGTTGAGGCCAAAGATAAGCAGGGTGGTACCTACTCTCAGTACTTATCTATTAAAATCAATGACTTAGACGAAAGCACCAACGCTGCTCCTACGGCTATCACAATGGATAAAGCCTCGGTAGAAGAAAATAAATCCGCCAATACCGAAGTGGGCACCTTCTCTACCACCGATGCCGATACTGATGATGAGCATACATACAGTTTAGTAGAAGGCGAAGGAAGTGCCGGTAACGATCTGTTCCAGATTGTAGGCAATCAGTTGCAAACCGTAGAGAGCCTAGATTATGAAGAACAAAAAACGTATTCCATTCGAGTACAAACCGATGACGGAAAGGGTGGACTGTTCGTCAATATCTTTATTATTAAAGTAGTCAACCTGTCCGACAATACTAACCAGAACCCTACCGACATTACGCTAGACAATAACACGATTGATGAAAATGTTCCTGCTGGTACTTTAGTAGGACTATTAACTACGGATGATCCTGATAACTCAACGTTTACCTACCGATTGGTTAGCGGAACAGGCAGCACCCACAATAACTCATTCTCCATTCAGGAGAATGAATTACGGTCAGCAACTAGTTTTGACTACGAAACGCTAAGCCAACTCAGTATTCGTATTCAGTCCGACGATGGACGAGGTGGTTCTGTTAGTAAAGAGTTTACCGTATTGGTGAATAACGTAGAAGATCAATCTAACCGAGCACCGACCAATATTGTAATTAGTAACTCAAGTATTGAAGAAGATCAACCTGCGGGAACTTCAGTAGGTGTATTGAGCACGACCGACCCCGATGCGGACGATGAGCATCAGTATAAATTGCTGGATCGCAATGGTCAAGTTCCATTTTCAATTGAAGAAAACGAGCTATTGAGTACTACCAGTCTCAATTTTGATACCCAAGATCGCTATTTAGTAGAAATACAATCCGACGATGGTCGTGGTGGGGTGTATATCAAGACATTGGCTATTTCAGTGACTCCGGCGGGTACAGTCGACGTGCTTGGTGTCATTAACCCTATCGATGACCAGCAAGCCGCTACGAATGAAGCCTTTACCTTAGTGATTCCGAATGACGTATTTCGGGGGGATAATCTACAGATAACGGTTACCCAGGCTGATGATTCATCACTACCAGAGTGGCTCACTTTCAATATTGAGACAAATACGCTAAGCGGTATGCCACCTAGTGCCAGCGACACATCCCTCACCATCAAAATTACCGCTACCAATACTGCGGGCGATAGTGTCAGCGATGAATTTGTTCTATCAGTAGAAAGAGTTACGTCTATTGGGGAGGTTATATCTAAGCAGTGGAATGTGTATCCAATACCAGCCCATCACATCATTTTTATTGAAAGTAGCGTGACCGTAATTCAGCTTCAATCATATCGAGTTATCAATGTGCAGGGGAAAACAGTGCTAGCAGAGCAATTCGGTCAAAACATAAGTGAAAAAATTCGTATTGATATATCAACTCTGACTGAAGGTATGTATTTGTTAGAGCTACAAAGCAGTCAAAAATTGCATCAAACCCGGATTCTAATTAAATAGACAATATCAATACGTTTCCACCTTCTTTGGCAATATTGTATTATTTCGCTAATTTGCCCTCGTTCTTTTTCCTTAAGAATGAGGGTAATTTTTTTCATAAAGTGCCTTCCATAGAATATATTCGCTTATCAGATCAGTAAGGGTGCTTTGTCTCTACCGGGAAGTATAGCCTAGAGTAAGTCAGGTGTTAATTCAAAATTTGTATATTTTTGCGGTTTACCTATTGCATCACTAACGCCTAATCTGCATGCGCCTTATCATTATTTATACTATAACCATTATTCTAATAGCTCATTGGGCGGCTTCAGCTCAAGAGGTTTTCCAACCTAAAATAAGCCTAATTAATAACAGTAATCACCAAGACTTGGTGTTGACTGCTGATTTTAATAGCGATAATATTCAAGATATTTTGATCTTTCAATCTGGTGATTATCGTGTCCTCATTAATGATGGAAGCGGTAACTTTCCTCAGAAAATTGATGTGGCAACCAATGTGAGTGAATGGGAAAATACTCGAGTTGGCGATATTGATAATGATGGGGATTTGGATATTGTTGTACTTCAAGCGGAAAGTAGCACTATTAGCTGGTATCAGAATGAGGGCACTAATGGCTTTTCCGGCGCGGTTCCATTGATTACAGAATACACCGGTAACATATTTGAGCTTGCTGATCTTACGGGTAATGATTTAGTCGACTTTATCTACTCTTCGCCTAATTCTGATGCTCAACTCTTCTTAGTTGCCAACCAAGGCGAATTGAATTTTGCGGAGCCCATCCTGATAACCGAAGGAGAACTGATACACATTGTGGATTTTGACCAAGATGGACAGAACGATTTATTTACTACTAATAAAGTAAACAATAGAGTTGTATGGCAACGAAATACCGGAAATGGTATTTTCTCTTCCGATACCACTAATATTATTAATGAAGCTTCTCTTTTCATTCCCGACATATTGATCGGAAATTTTGGTGGCGATAATACTGATGAACTAGTAATATCCTATGCTCTTGACGGAGAAGATGGTATCATTACCCCTAAACTCTATTCATTTGAAAATGATGAATTTATGTTGGAAGGCAGCTTGGTTGAGTTAGAAGAATTTGACCTTTCGCCTCAAAATGTGCGAGCGAATGATATTGATCAGGATGGCGATTTGGATATACTAGCCAGTTTTACCTTTGCACTAGCGTTTGCTCGCACTGAGTCTGACTACGATCAATTTATTGGTTGGTACGAAAATACCGGAAACTTCCAATTTACTCCTCGTCTACTAGATGATGCGCTCCTCACTGGTTTTTATATAGACCTAAATAACGATCAGCAGCTAGATATCATATTAAAGACCCCCGACGAACTAGTTTGGCAACAAAATTTAGGGCAAACCAACTTTTCAACTCCCAAATATCTAACGGATAGTCGTGCGGTACCTATGCCATTTTCTGATGAAGGCGGTACCTTCATTAATTTCGGCGATCTCAATCAAGATGGCTTGCCCGAAATGATTATAGCTGAGGGTGCCAGCAACCGAATACTAAGTTTTACGAACCAAGATAGCACGCTAACTACTTCTCCAAATTTACTGACACTGAGCACCCTCATTCCAGACGATGTGGCAGTATTAAAGACACCCGAGCGTACCGATTTACTGTTGATTGGTGGTGCTGCCATTGAGGGGAAAAGTATTTTTCGCTACACTGTCCAAAAAGATTTTGTGTTGGGCGAGAAAGATACACTATACAGCGGGACACTGGATGCTATTTTTACTGGTGACTTCAATGGAGATAGTCGGCCTGATATAGCTTTCAGTGATCGTTCGCTCAGTTTCGATGGTGAGGTATTTTTACTGGTAGGCCAGCCCGATGGCGAATATGGATTAGTTGATACTCAAATTATTGGAATACTGGAAGGGGTCTACGACTTAAATCGTGATGGAATCACCGACTTAATTATTGATGGCAGTATTTATACCCAATCTTCAGAAGGAAGCTTCGACGTACTTCAAGCCCCAGATTTTCCTTTCGACCGAATTATGGACATCAACGGCGATAGTCTAGCTGATTTTCTTCTTTTTTCTGAGGCCGAGGTTACACTATTTCTAGCGAACAACGACGGTTCCTATCAGGAACAAACCCTAACATTTGGCAGTAACTACGACTTTACATCCATTCCTTGGCTCTTCCTAGATATTGACGATGATCTGGATCAAGACTTAATACTGGTGAACGATGCCGAAGGTGAACGGGAGTTAGCCTATTTGAAAAATCAGAACGGTAGCACCATGTTTGGGGAGTACACCGTGATTGAGAAATTTAACAGTTCGGATGTACTACTGTTCAAACATGATATTGATCAGGACACCGATACAGACTTAGTGATTTTAACCGATACTGAACTGGCTTGGTACCGTAGTAATGCTTTTCAGGAAGAGACTACCGAACCCGTAGAAAACACTCCCCCAACGGTAGCTCAACCCATCGACGATCAACAAGCTACGGTAGACTCGCTGTTCAATTTGGCAATTCCTGCAAACACATTTCAGGATGCTAACGAAGGCGATACGCTAACGCTAACGGTAACGCTAGCCGATGATACCACTCTACCCGACTGGCTTACCTTCGATACATCTACCAACACGCTAAGTGGCACTTCGCCGGAAGCCGGAGAATTAACGATTAAAGTAACCGCTGCTGACACTTCTGCGGCCAGCGTGAGCGACGAATTTGTGCTGACCATAAGTACCGGTAAAACCGTTACTAGCCTAGATGATGACCTAGCCGACGGTATTCGTCTGTATCCAATTCCTGCTTCTCAGGCATTGTTTCTAGAAGGTGAAGCTACCGCCGAACGCCCAGTTGCTTACCGCTTACTGAATACGCAGGGAAAAACTATGCAAGTTCGCTCATTATCAAATCAACGTAGTACTCGTATTGACGTATCATCGTTACCAAGAGGGTTTTATCTACTAGAGATCCAAACGGCTAATCGTGTGCTTCAACGTCGGCTACTGATTGAATAAGATTGGTATCGGGCGAGTCTATTGGTCTTTTTAGATGTAGCCGGAGTGTAACCCTCTAATCACTAAATTGAATTAAGTTCCTTGTCTCTGTATACCAATTACTTAAGTTAAACCAGACTATTGTAGATAGTATCAATTACCAGTTACAACTGGAATAGACCCAATGCGATAATTAGTCTCTTCCCCTCAAACTCTTCAGTTGCTCCTCAATCGCCTTAATGCGAGCTTCGGCATCGGCTTGCTTTTTGCGCTCGGCGTCTACTACCGGCTTGGGGGCATTTTCTACGAAGCGAGCGTTACTTAGTTTTTTATCTACCGATGCTTTAAAACCTTTCTGGTAGGTCAGTTCTTCTTCTAGCTTCTCAACCTCAGCATCTACATCAATAGCATCACCAAGCGGAATAAAAAAGCTATCAGGCTGCCCCATAGCAGTCGTTACGATAAAGCTATCTGCTCCTTCTACTTTATCATCGGTAAATTCAATAGCAGAAATATTGGCCAGCTTCTGAATGATACTACTAAATTGATTATAAACTTCTGGTGTGTTACTCTTAATGTACAGTGGCAACGCTTCTTTTTGAGCAATCTGCCGAGTATTTCGCGTATTACGAATGTTACCAACTACTTCAAAAATTGCCGCTCCGCCTTGTAATAGAGTTTGGTCAGTTTGGCTTCGGTCTTTCTGCTTATCCGCTTGGGGCCATTTGGCAATAATTACGTAATCGTCTTCGTCTCGATCAGCTAATTGGTGCCATAGCTCCTCGGTAATGAAGGGCATAAACGGATGTAGTACTTTCATCAGCTTCTCAAAGTAACCGATGGTAGCCTCGTAAGTCATTGCATCAATAGTTTCACCGTAGGCGGGCTTAATCATTTCCAGGTACCAGGAGCAGAAGTCGGTCCAAGCCAGTTTATATACGGTTTGTAGCGCATCCGACATGCGATACTTAGAAAAATGATCTTCCAAATCCACCAGAGCTTGATTGAAGCAAGCCTCAAACCAGGCAATAGCCGTAGTATTTGTCTGATCTTTCTTCTGCTCATCTATCTGCCAGCTTTTCACTAGTCGGAAAGCATTCCAGATTTTATTACTAAAATTTCGGCCTTGCTCGCACAGTTTGATGTCAAACAATAAATCATTACCCGCCGGAGAGCTAAATAGCATTCCGGTTCGCACTCCATCCGCCCCGTATTCTTCAATTAGCTTTAGTGGATCAGGCGAGTTGCCTAATGATTTGGACATTTTTCGCCGCTGCTGATCGCGCACAATTCCGGTGAAGTACACATCATGAAAGGGTTTCTCCTGACGGTATTCGTAGCCGTACAGAATCATTCGGGCCACCCAGAAAAAGATAATCTCGGGAGCAGTTACCAGCACATTAGTTGGGTAGTAAAAATTAATCTCCGCATTATCAGGTTGCCGGATTCCGTCAAAAACCGTGATGGGCCACAAACCGGATGAGAACCATGTATCCAGCACATCTTCGTCCTGCTTCAGATCATCCGGCGTAAGCGATGCGTTTCCGCTTTTCTGCTGGGCTAATCTTAGAGCTTCTTCCGCCGTTTCCGCTACTACAATTTCACCATCCGGCAGATAGTAAGCCGGTATACGCTGCCCCCACCAAAGCTGACGAGAAATATTCCAGTTCTGGATGTTTTCCATCCAAGTGCGGTACATATTCTTAAACTTAGCTGGATAAAACTGAACATTATCGTTCAATACGTTTTCTAAAGCTGGTTTTACTAGTTCATCCATCCGCACAAACCACTGTACCGAAAGCTTGGGCTCAATCACCGCGCTAGTACGTTCCGAAACGCCCACCTTATTCTGATAATCTTCAATCTTTTGAATAAAGCCTTCGGCTTTTAGCTTCTTCCCAATCTTCTTTCTCACCACAAAGCGATCTTCGCCCACAAATAGCTGGGCAGCTTTACTCATCGTGCCATTGTCGGCAATAACGTCTACCGTATCCAGATCATGTTTTTTCCCCAGTTCGTAGTCATTCACATCGTGAGCCGGAGTTACTTTCAGGCAACCCGTACCGAACTCCATCGTCACGTACTCATCTTCAATGATTGGAATCAAGCGGTCGATCAGCGGAACCCGTACCCGTTTCCCCCGTAAATGCTGGTAACGCTCATCGTTGGGATTTACGCAAACGGCCGTGTCACCCAAAATGGTTTCGGGACGAGTAGTGGCAATCGTTACGTGACCGTCTTCTCCTTCAATGGGATAGTTAACATAGTAGAGCTTAGATTGAACCTCCTTGTACAAAACCTCTTCATCGGATAGAGAAGTCTTAGCCTGCGGGTCCCAGTTAATCATGCGGTAGCCTCGGTAGATATGCCCTTTGTTATACAAGTCCACGAACACCTTAATGACTGATTCCGTCATATGATCTTCCATCGTGAAACTCGTCCTATCCCAATCACAGGAAGCACCCAATTTTTTAAGTTGCTCCAGAATGATTCCACCGTACTTTTCTTTCCACTCCCAAGCATATCCCAAAAACTTTTCACGGCTCAGGTCATGCTTATCAATTCCCCGCTCCTTTAGCATTGCTACCACTTTAGCTTCGGTAGCAATGGAAGCATGGTCGTAGCCTGGCACCCAGCAAGCTTCCTTCCCCTCCATCCGAGCCTTACGGATTAGCACATCCTGAATGGTGTTGTTCAGCATATGTCCCATGTGCAACACCCCAGTTACATTGGGCGGGGGAATTACAATGGTGTAAGACTCTTTGTCAGGATGCGGTTCTGAGTGAAAAAACTTCTTGTCCAGCCACTGCTGGTACCACTTATCTTCTACTTCGCGAGGATTATATTTACTGGAAATTGCCATATTTGTTCCTTGTTCTAAAGAGTAAAGCTTACGGTTCGGTTTACCATAAGAGGCGCAAAGATAAAAATTTACCAGGATAAACCGGAAAATACAGCCAATGCTTAAAGTTGTAAATCATAAGGTAAAAGAGTTCTAAATAACAGCACCTTAGTTTGATATAAAACCACCTTATTTTTGGTTGTATTTAGACACATTTTCATTCTCCTATTTTGTTGTATCTTTGAATAAATCAATCAGAAAATCTATGTCAGCCAAGCAACACAAAATACTCGTGGTAGACGATGAACCGGATATTCTGGATCTACTGGAGTATAATTTGTCTAAAGAAGGCTACAAAGTAAAAACTGCTCTAGACGGTAGAAAAGCGGTCAATATCGCTGCTAAATTTACTCCTGACCTAATTTTACTAGATATCATGATGCCGCATCAAGACGGGGTAGAAACCTGCCGGCAGTTACGCGAAAACCCTGACCTATACAATACTTTCATCGTTTTTCTGACGGCTCGCTCGGAGGAATACTCGGAGGTTGCCGCCTTTGATACGGGAGCTGATGACTACATTACCAAGCCAATCAAACCTCGAGCACTGATGAGCCGAATCAGTGCGATGTTTCGTCGGGAAGAAAAGAAGCGAAAGAAAAATAATAAGATCAACATTAATGGCCTCTCAATTGATCGTTCTAGCTACATGGTTGCCATAAAAGGAGAGCAGATCAGTTTGCCGAAGAAGGAGTTTGAATTACTGTACTATCTGGCCCAGAATCCCGATAAAGTACATAGCCGCGATGAGCTACTACAAAATATTTGGGGATCAGACGTATACGTATTGGCTCGCACCGTAGATGTTCACATTCGGAAAGTGCGGGAAAAAATTGGAAGTAATTATATTGTTACTGTCAAAGGTGTTGGGTATAAGTTTGGGTCGGAAGAATAACACATTAACACCGCATGTTTTTTAGTTCAAAAAGAGTAGCCTTGCTGCTGGGTTTTTCTATCGCGCTGGTCACTACCGCTTTTTTGTCGCTGGTAGAGGGTGTTACGAATCAGGCGTTGCTGGTAGGCTGGTTACTCGCTTTTTCCTCCTCCTACATTCTTATTCAAGTCACGTTAGATTTTTTGGTCTTTAAAGAGATCAACAAAATCTATGTAATAATCAACAAGCTGCGCCGCAAAGACTTATCATTCGTAGAAGAAAAAGAACCGGAAAGTTCAATAAACCCGTTGCGCCGCATCAATCGAGAAATCTTGGACTATGCCGCTCACAAACAAAAAGAGATCAATGATCTGAGGAAGATGGAAGAGTTTCGGCGCGAATTTGTCGCTAACGTGTCGCACGAACTTAAAACACCCATTTTTGCCGCGCAAGGCTTTGTTTACACCTTGTTGGATGGAGCGGCCGAACAACCTAAACTTCGTAAGAAATTTCTAAAGAAAGCAGCCCGTAGTCTCGATGGGCTAGACTTATTAGTACAGGACTTACTCACACTATCTCAAATGGAGACGGGCGGTATTAAAATGCACTACGAACATTTCAACATCCAGGAAACCGTGCAGGAAGTGTTTGATCAGTTAGAATCAGAAGCAGACAAGAAAGGCATCACGCTTAAATTAGAGAGAACACAATTGGCTACTTACGTATACGCCGACCGCCAGCGTATTTACCAAGTACTTGTTAATCTGGTAGGAAACGCTATCAAGTATACTAAGCAGGACGGTAAAACTGTAAGAGTGTATTTCGCCAAGAGTGAAGAAGGCATTGACGTGGTAGTAAAGGACGAAGGTCGAGGCATTCCATCAGGAGATATTACGCGTATTTTTGAACGCTTCTACCGAGTAGAAAAAAGCCGAGCCCGCAACAAGGGCGGCACCGGGCTAGGACTAGCCATTGTCAAACATATTGTAGAAGCCCACAAATCAGAAGTCCGCGTCAAAAGTAAGGTAGGCGAAGGCTCTACTTTTTCATTCGTACTACCTCAGGGCGACAAACTCTCTCCTTCCCTAATAGCAACCCCTCAGCCTGAGGGAGAAGAAGTAGAATAGCTTTTTTAGTGCTGAGTGTTATGGTGCTAGAGTGCGTGGTGTTATGGTTAGTAATATTCACGATTACCCTTCTCTACGCTATACGAACAACTGAGTACACTAATACTGCCACTAATACTGCGCGACAACCACCATAACACAATAACACTTCGTACTATAACACCCCAACACTAAATTGCTCAACTATTTCCCCGTTCCCCGTGTTAAGTCGCTATGGCAAAAATTAATTTCAAGGATCTGATTCTATACGAGAATCAGGATTATATCATTATTAATAAGCCTTCGCATCTGTCAACGCTGGAAGATCGTAACGATCCGTTTAGCATTATTGAAATGGCGCGTGGCTATACCGAAGATGCTCAAGTTGGTCATCGGTTAGATAAGGAAACCTCTGGTGCTTTAGCTATTGCCAAACATCCAGAAGCGTATCGAGCTTTGGCGATGCAGTTTGAACACCGGAAGGTAAAAAAAATCTACCACGCAGTCTGCGATGGAATTCATAATTTCCAAGATGTGCAGGTGGATTTGCCGATCTACGCCAACAGCAAAGGAAGTGTTCGAGTTAGTCATCGAGGGGGGAAATCGGCTCAAACTGAAGTTAATACTTTGGAAGTGTATAAACAGCATACTCTGGTAAGGTGTCAACCCGTGACCGGACGTATGCACCAGATTCGGGTTCATTTAGCTAGTTTGAATGCTTCCATTGTGGGTGATGAGCAGTACGGCGGCAAGCCTTTTTACTTATCATCTATTAAGCGAAAGTACAATCTGAAACGGAATACCGAAGAGCTGCCACTCATCAAACGAGTAGCGCTACACGCCCAAGCTTTAGAAATAGAACTTTTAAACCAAGAACAGGTTTGTATAGAGGCTCCTTATCCTAAGGATTTTGCCGTTTTGCTCAAACAACTCGAGAAAAACCGATATTAGCTAAAATTAGCATCCAGAAAGGGTTGTTTGGGAAGTAAATAGTCTCTAATTTTGTCGCCTCTTTAAATAGGGCGTATTAACACACTAACTTAAACGGTGATTTTGAGCCGTTTTCGGCCTGCTTTGCGTTACTTTCGGCAGCCGCTGCTCAGGCATCGGCCTTCTCAAGTGCCTAAATCAGACCAAAACCAACTACAAAATCTCTTGTTAGTCTGCGTGTCAATAAGCCCAAGAGGGGTGTTTTACCTATTAATAATTATACAATTGGATATTTTAAGTTACAAAACTCAAGCGGCCAACAAATCGACCATCGAAAAGCAGTGGTATGTGGTTGATGCGGGCGAAGCCCCGTTAGGCCGGGTGTGCAGCGAAGTGGCGCGTATCTTACGCGGCAAACACAAAACTAGCTTCACACCTCACGTAGACTGCGGAGACAATGTTATTGTGATTAATGCGGACAACTTGATTCTGACCGGCAAAAAAATGGACCAGAAGCAGTACATCCGTCACACCGGTTACCCGGGAGGACAGCGGTTTTCTACTCCTCGTCAGGAGATTCAGAAATCTTCTACTCGCGTAATTGAATCGGCGGTACGAGGCATGTTACCTAAGAACAAACTGGGTCGTAAAATTTTTAAGAGCCTGTTCGTGTACGAAGGTAGCGAGCACCCCCACGAGGCGCAGCAGCCGAAGGAGATCAGCATTACCAAATAACATTGACGAACTACAATTATGGATATAATTAACACTATTGGAAGACGCAAAACTTCAGTAGCTCGAATTTACCTGAAGCCTGG
>CAKZPJ010000575.1 GCA_937138955.1 uncultured Flammeovirgaceae bacterium
CATTAATCGTATGTCGCTCTAGCGTGACTCCCATACCGTAAAGTTTTAGTGTTGCTCCAATATACAAAAAATCAAAATAATTTCAGGTTTGACTTTTGTGGCATTTCATTAACTTTGCCCAACTAAATCTTCTTGTGAGATATATGCCATTTCAATTTTAAGATCGTCTGTTGCGACTTAACTAGAATATCGACTTACCGCTATTTTGCACATTATCAATTATCCATTTACCACCCCGGAACTTATCCGAGGGCAAATTTTCAACTAGCGTTTTATGCCATACTTATTCACGTCTGAGTCAGTTTCCGAAGGCCATCCTGATAAAGTAGCCGATCAAATCTCTGATGCTATTCTGGATGCCATGCTTACCCAAGATCCTAATTCTCGCGTCGCTTGCGAAACTTTTGTTACCACCGGATTAGTGGTAGTAGGCGGAGAAGTGACTACTACTGCCTACGTAGAAATTCCCGATATTGTCCGAAGAACGATTCATAAGATTGGGTATGATAAGGGCAATTATATGTTCGACGCCGAATCTTGTGGAGTAGTCGTTACCTTACACAGCCAGTCACCCGACATCGCCCGAGGTGTGAACGAAGGAGAAGATAAAGAGCAAGGAGCAGGCGACCAAGGAATGATGTTTGGGTACGCGAACCAAGAAACTTCTGAGTATATGCCGATGGCCCTGGCATTCTCTCATCGGTTGGTACAAGAATTGGCTCGCATTCGCCACGAACAACCGGAGCTAATTCCTTATCTACGTCCTGATGCCAAGGCTCAGGTGACTATAGAATACGATGATAATAAGCAACCTACCCGAGTGCATACAGTAGTGGTTTCTACCCAGCACGATGATTTTATTCAGCCGGAAAACGATAGCACCCAGGCTAAAGGCGAAGCAGAAAAGCAAATGCTGGCTCGTATTCGTGAGGATGTTATTACCCACGTAGTAAAGAAAGTAATCCCCACCAACTTGCTACAAGACACGATCTACCACATCAACCCTACCGGCAACTTTGTAATTGGTGGACCTCACGGTGATGCGGGATTGACCGGCCGTAAGATTATTGTGGATACCTACGGAGGGCGGGGCGCCCACGGAGGAGGAGCTTTCTCCGGTAAAGATTCTAGCAAAGTTGACCGTAGTGCGGCATACGCGGCTCGGCATATTGCTAAAAATTTAGTGGCGGCTGGAATCGCTAATGAAGTATTGGTACAAGTGGCTTATGCCATTGGAGTAGCTGATCCAGTGTCATTGCTTATTGATACCTACGGAACAGCACAAGTAGATAAGTCGGATGCCGAAATTGCTGAGATTACTCGCGAACTTTTTGATATGCGTCCTAAAGCAATTGTAGAACGGTTTGGGCTAAAGCAACCAATCTTTTCACCCACTGCTGCTTACGGGCATATGGGCCGAGAACCCTACGAGGGCGAAGTAGCTATTGAAGTAATAGAAGTTCAGCAGGAGGACAATGTGAACCGAACAGTGAATACCAAGATTAACAAAAGTGTAAGCTTCTTCGGGTGGGAAAAATTAGACTATGTAGATAAAATCAAAGAAGCATTCGGTGTTTAAGCTTCCTGTTGTTTGATCTGCATTGAGGCAGTTTCAATCAATATTGTTTGATGAAGATAAAAAGAAAGGATTCGGTTAAAGCCAAATCCTTTTTTAGTATACTGATTAACGTGCGGACTGTTTCTCTTTATGCTTTTTCAATTGCCGGCGCATAATTTCTACCGCCTGATCAGCCGCAGCCTCAAAAGACTCGCTCTGCTCCTTCACAAAAAGCTGGTTACCCGGAATATTGAGTTTAATCTCTACAATTTTGTTATCAACCGCTTCGCCATTCTCCAGCTTTAGAAATACTTCCCCGTCTACTACTCGCTCATAAATAGCTTCTAGCTTGTCAACTTTCCGCTGGATAAAATCGATCAGTTTAGAGTCGGCATCAAAATGGACAGCATGCATTTGTAGCTTCATATCAAATTAGGTTAAATGAAAAATATGTTATCTAATCCAACTGCGTTTGGCTAAGAAGGATTTAAGAAATGTGAATTTCAGCAAAATTTAGGCTTTAGGATGAGCCTGCTTAAATATTTTTTTCAATTGTTCAGTAGAATTATGTGTGTACACCTGAGTAGCCGCTAAGGTCGCGTGTCCTAATAAATCCTTAATCGCATGTAAATCAGCCCCGTTATTCAGCAAATGCGTAGCAAATGTATGGCGCATTACGTGGGGGCTTCGCTTATCAATAGTAGTATACTGATCTAAATACTTTCGTACGGTCCGGTACACCATCATCGGGTACAGTTGATCGCCTTTATTAGTAACCAATAAAAAATGATCGCCAATATCATCAGAAAAAAACGTACTCTTTGCCTCCAAATAGCGCTCTATTAATGTTGCTATACTCTTAGGGAAGGGAATAATACGCTCTTTGGCTCCTTTACCTCGTACCTTCAGAGTTACATCAACCAAGTTTATCAAATTGGTTTCCAGGTTAATAAGTTCCGAAAGGCGAATACCCGCACCGTAGAAAAGTTCTAAGATAAGCCGATCACGATAGCCAGGAAAATCATTACTGAACTTACATTGTTCCAGTAGCTCAAAAAGATCGTTATTCTGGACAAAGTGCGGCAGCGGGTAATTTGCCTTTAGAGCTCGTACTTTGTGAGTAGGATTTTGCTTAATGTACTCCCGCTGCTGAAGAAATTTGTAATAAGAGCGCAAAGTACTAATCTTTCGATTGATAGATCGGGCTGTATTTTGCTTATTAGCTATATCAACAATCCACGCTCTAATTTCCTGATGATCGGCTTTTTCAGTTGGTAAACCGGGAGCGTGATGCTTCAAAAAAGC
>CAKZPJ010000576.1 GCA_937138955.1 uncultured Flammeovirgaceae bacterium
AATCATGGGTACTTGCTGCGATGAGCACGACCGCCCCCGTAGTGGATATTGAATACCAAAATTATAGTAAGCCAGCACTACATCTTTGGAGCCATTTTTGTCGAAGTCGTAGTAAAATACCTCAAAGGGTTCTTCTTCGGAGGCTTGATACTTGTAGTTTAAGCCTAAATTTCCCGCAATCAAATCCTGATCGCCGTCGCCGTCCATATCGGCTGCTGCTAAACTAAACCACCATCCGGTACTTCCGTCCAGTTCATAGGAAGCGGTCACATTCGTGAAATGACCACCCTCATTTTGCAGCAGTGTGATTGGCATCCACTCCCCTGCTAATACCAAGTCTTTACGACCATCACCAGAAAAATCTACCCAAGTAGCATCGTTCACCATCCCAATATTCTTTAGCTCCGGGCAAAGCTGATCACTAACATCGGTAAACTTTCCCCCTTCATTAAGAAGCAGGCTACTGCTGGCTGGTTCGGGATAACTCCAAGGAACGTGTCTTCCCGCCACAAATAAATCCAAGTCCCCGTCCTGATCAATATCTTCGGGATACACTTTCGAACCGCTGTTCAGCATTACAGGTAAAGCATCGGCCGCTTGAGTAAATTTCCCGTCACCATCGTTTAAGTAAAGACGGTCTTGGTACTCAGCAGACTGAGGGGCAAACTCATTTCCTCCACTCACCACGTATAAATCCTGGTCGCCGTCACCATCGGCATCAAAGAAAATACTACCCATGTCTTCACTAGCAGTATTTTTCTGCCAAGTTTCTTGAGAAGTTGAGGCAAATGTTCCATCGTTTTGCTGGAGAAACAATTGTCCAGGTTGGCCAGCAGCCCCGCCTAGATAAAAATCATCCTGACCATCGCCATTTGCGTCTCCAGCAGATAACCCTGGCCCCAAGTCTGACATGCGGTGCGGCAGTAGCACCTGCATTTCAAAGTCATCAAAATCATTTTCTTTATGCTGAATAGCCAATGATTGTTGATCAGTAACATTGGTAAACAGTGGTTGAGAATTGTCATGATTTTGGGTAAGAGTCTTTTCAGTCTCAAAAGCATCGGTGTAGCGCACCTGAATTGTTTGGTCGGCGGAGACGTTTTCCAAAAATTGTTCGTGACCATCGGGCCAGCGTACTCGTAATTTATTGATACTCGTCTGGTTACCCAACCCGATATGCACCGTAGATTCGCTGGTAGAGTACATACCGCGCACACTAGTTGTTTCAAAGAACTGGGTACCCTCGTCAGTCTCGACCCATATTTTTACTCCTAAGTTGGCTACTGTCGGATTATCAGCTACCGGATTCACCCGCAAATAGTGATTACCAAGCATCTCCTGAGCATTATTGCGGTACACCATCGCTTCCGCATTTACGTTATTAATGATCAAATCAAGATCGCCATCGTTATCCAGATCAGCGTAGGCGGAGCCATTGGAGAAGGTTTCCTGCTCAAAACCCCATTCTTGGTTTACCTTCTCGAAGTTTAGATTTCCTTTGTTTTGGTAAGCGTAGTTCATTAAGGGTACTGAAGGTGTTAACTCCAGTGCTTCGTTGATATCAGCAATATCCCAGATAGATATCCCCTCCGGATTTGGGTTTTTAGCTAAGTAAGCGCTGATCGCTGACTCAACGTATTTGGCAAATTTCTTAGAAGCATCACTATTACGAATATCCCGCAGCAAACCATTAGTAATATGCAGATCTTTCCAACCATCATTGTCCAGGTCAGCAAAAAGCGTAGACCAGCTCCAATCAGTAGAAGCCACTCCCGCTATTTGAGCAATATCTCGAAAGTACCCCCCATTTGTTTCAGTCTGTTGCTCGGTAACGTTAGTATCTGTAGGTAACTCAGTGTTTAAGTGAAGAGTATTAAACATGTACTGATAATGCCCTCCATCATCTACCACATCCCAGAAAGCCGAGGGATTCATACCACTCATGTTAGCTTTCAACCGGTAGTTATCTTCAGCCACCATATCGGCCACAATTATGTCTAGCAACCCATCATTGTTAATATCTCCCGCGTCTACTCCCATACTGTAGAAGGAAATATGCCGGGTTACGTCTTGAGTTCCTTCTGAAAAAGTGCCATCACCATTATTAAAGTAGATAAAGTCCGGTGCTTCAAAATCATTACTCACATAAAGGTCAGTCCAGCCATCACCGTTTAAGTCGCTGGCTGAAACGCTGTTGGCAAATCCAGGCTTCAGCAGTCCAGCTGCTTTGGTTACGTCAGCAAACGTGCCATCTTGGTTTTGTAGCAGACGAGGGCTGTATTTATCATGCATCAACTCTGTTCCGTAGAAAGAGGAATAATCTCCGGGGTTCGGTGGCTGATTTAGCAGAAATAAATCTAGGTCACCATCTTGATCGTAGTCTAAAAACGTAGCGTGGCGGGTCCGTTCGCTATTGTCTACCCCGTACTCTGCCGATGCTTCTTCAAAGCCAACTTTGCCAGTTTTACCGAATGTGTTTATGTAGAGCTTGTTTCTCCGTAGCTCCGGCTGATGATCGTAAAGCTCTCGGGTCACGTAAATATCCTGATAGCCATCCTGATTTACATCACCAAACAAAACTCCGGAAGACCAACCGCCATTATCTTGGATACCTGCTTGCTCACTAACATCTTCAAACTTCAGATTACCCTGATTGAGATAAAGTTGGTCACCCACTAAATTTCCGGCAAAAAAAATGTCCGGCAAACCATCGTTGTTAATATCGCCTATGCCTACCCCTCCGCCACCGTAGTAATTAGAGTAAATTAAAATACTTCGGTCTTTAGTATCCTCGATGTCATTACGAAACTCAATACCCGTTTCGCTGGGAGGCAGCAGGGTAAACAAGGTAGAAGAAGATTGAGCCCAATTAGTTTGGTAAATAAATAAACTAAAACATGACAGTAGTAGTGTTCTCATAGCCAATGAAGGTTACGTTGTTGCATTTTTACTAACTCGAAAGATACAAATTTTCCATTTTCTTTACTAACGGTAGCTATCTATTCATTTTGCATCAAAATCAACATAATTTATTCGTATAAAATTTATTTATGCATTGTTCGGTTACATATAAAGACTTTATTTTCGCAGGTCTATTGACTTATTTCGCGTAATAATTGTAATAAATAATGTTATTTTATAAATATTTTTGCTTATCTTTAAAGTTTGAAAAAAACTTACATCTATGAAATTGAAAATTCTGACTGTTGCTATTGGAGTTTTTACTCAAATTAGCATATCATTTGCCGTTGATCCATTAACCGATTCTCTTAACCGGGCTCCGGATAATTGGTACAATCTTGATCCCCAAACTAATCAAGTTCAGGGAGTAAGTACCGAAAAAACGTATCAAATTTTGGCGGATCGAAAAGGTGAAAAAGTAGTAGTGGCCGTTATTGATTCGGGGGTAGATATTGAGCATGAAGATCTACAAGGAAAATTGTGGATTAATCAAGATGAAGTAGCTGGTAACGGCGTGGATGATGATCAGAATGGATACGTGGACGATATTTACGGCTGGAACTTTATTGGCGGAACGGAAGGTGAACATGTAAATTACGATACCTACGAGTTAACCCGGGAATACGCGCGACTTAAAGAAAAGTATCAAGACGCAGACCTAGAAGATCTTCCTAAGAAAGAGCAGGCCTATTTTGAGGAGATTGAACAACAGTATCAGAAGAAATTAGCCGAAGCTCAGCAAGAATACCAAGCCTTTACCTATTTCCATAAAAATTTTACACGCTCTAAGAAGTTAATGGAAGCATACCTCGACTTAGATTCGCTTAGCTTGCAGGATGTTCAAAATATGGAATCTTCTGATGAGGTAGTCTTGATGGCTAAGGGATTTATGGAATACGCTTTTGAGAATGGTCTCGATGAATCTTTGCTAGAAGAAGGAATAGAACACTACCGCCAAGCGGTTGATTACGGTTATAATCTGGAGTACAATCCTCGTACTATTGTGGGTGACAATTATGAAGATATTTCCGAGAAGTTCTATGGCAACAACGATGTTACTGGTCCTGATTCGCGCCACGGCACACATGTGGCCGGAATTATTGCCGCGGATCGTCACAATGATTTAGGCACCAAGGGTATTGCTGATCGTGTGGAAATTATGGCCATTCGGGCCGTACCCAATGGTGACGAGCGCGATAAGGATGTAGCTAATGCTATTTACTACGCCGTAGATAATGGTGCTCAAATCATCAATATGAGTTTTGGTAAGTCTTTCTCCCCTAACAAATCTATTGTAGATGAAGCCGTTCGCTACGCGGAAGAAAATGGAGTGCTGATTATTCACGCAGCGGGAAATAGTAGCGAAAATATTGACGAAACTGATAACTTTCCCTCAAAAGTTTATAAGAATAAAAAACCAGCCAGTAA
>CAKZPJ010000577.1 GCA_937138955.1 uncultured Flammeovirgaceae bacterium
CGGGTTAATGTTAGCATTGACTGGCTGTGATGATTATTTGGATGAGAATCCAGACAATCGGGTAGATCTTGATAACTTGGAGAAAGCGGCTCAGCTACTAACCAACGCCTACTCTGAATCATCTTATTACTTTACAGAATGGATGGGCGATCAGGTAAGCTACACCCAAGGCACCCGCAAGCGACAAAACGAGCTGCGGATTTATGCTTGGGAGGAGGTGAATGCCGAACCTACCGATCAGGATACACCGGAGTTCTACTGGAGTGCTACTTATAATTCCATTGCCCACGCCAATGAAGTATTATCGGTGCTTGACCAACTTCCGGGCGAAGAGGCGCAGCGTCAGGCAGTTCGAGGCGAAGCACTACTTACCCGAGCTTATGGTCACTTTATGCTGGTGAATTTGTTTGCTAAACACTATGATCCTCAGTCTGCTAATACCGATTTAGGTATTCCTTACGTAACTGCTCCTGAAACTGAATTTATTCAGACTTACCGTCGTGCTACTGTACAAGAGGTGTACGACCAAGTAGAGCGCGATATGTTGGAAGGTTTAGAGCTGGTTAACGGTTCATTCTACCGTAATTCAGGAAAATACCACTTTACTCGTCCTGCTGCACTGGCTTTTGCTTCTCGCTTTTATCTGTATAAGTACGATTTCGAGAGCTGCGTCTTCTACAGCTCCGAGCTGCTAGGGGCTGATCCTGGATTCTACGTGAAAGACTTGGCTGATTTGCTGGAGCAACGAATTAATACTGATGACTACATCCGATTACGTACCTCACCCAACGAACCAGCGAATTTGTTACTAATTCGTCAGCAAACCCTGATGTACAATAACGTAGGTTTTTACCCCAATACTAATGATTATCAAGACCTCTTTAGCAACAATCCTTTTGGCTCTAATGACGACTTACGAAGAGATCCTGCCTTTCAAATAGGCGGAATCAGTGTGGATGGCGGACTACTAGCTGCTAAGTTTGAAGCACTGTTTCAACGAACAAGCTTGACTTCTGGGGTAGGCTTTCCTTATATCATATTTATGGCATTTCGGGGCGAGGAGGTACTGCTGAATCGGGCTGAGAGTTACGCTATACTTAATCGTATTGATGAAGCTATTGCCGATTTGCAAGTACTTACTCGTCGGCGCTACATAGGCGCGCCGGAAATTAGTATGGAGATAGTCCGCGAATTCTATGGTTCACCATCTGGAGTATCAGATCGTGATTTATTGCTGGATTATATTATCGAGCGAGAGAGACCTAAAGAATTTGTTCACGAAGGGCTACGCTGGTTCGATATTAAGCGTTATGGCTTTTCAGTAACCCACAATTACCCCGATGGTAGTACGGCTACTCTAACAGAAGATGATAATCGCAAGGCTTTGCAGATTCCCGAGGCCGCTCAAGAAATTGGCGAACTTCGCCCTAACCCTCGTTAATTATGAAAATATTACGTTATTTATACTATTTGCCCCTATTAAGCATAATAGCGTGTAGTGGCGATGATGATTCTAATGCCCCTATTCAGGAAGCAGAACTTTCTACTGATCCAATAGATGTCTATATTCGTGAGAATTTTACTGACCCTTACGGGGTAGCGGTGCGTTACCGCTATGTTGACCGCTACGTTGATCCTAATAACCGGGTAACTCCGCCTCGTCAAGAGCTGGTACAACCTACCATAGATTTTTTAACTGAATACTGGGTCAATCCTTATTTAGAAATTGCCAATGGAGAAGAGTATTTAAAGAATACCATTCCAGCCGAAATAGTACTGATTGGCTCATTGATCTACGCGAGTGATGGTCTAGTGGTATTAGGTACCGCTGATGCCGGGGCTCGTATTACCCTAACAGATGTTAACTCAATTGATCTGGAGAATCAGGAGTGGCTATTCCGGCAGCTAGGGACCATCTACCATGAGTACGCTCACATCATGCACCAACTGTTTGATCTGCCACCGGGCTTTGAAGAAATTTCACCCCAGGGATATACCTCACGAGGTTCTTGGTTTACTCTTACCGAAGGCGAAGCTCTACAGCGTGGTTTCGTTTCTCCTTACGGTACCAGCGATGTGAACGAAGACTTTGCTGAGGTAGTAGCTTTCATACTTTACGAACCTAACTTTTTTGATGAATATATTGCTGAAGAAGCGTGTAATGATGAAGACTGCGAAGAGCGTAACGAAGGTCGAGCATTACTTCGTGCGAAGTACAACGCCATTGTAGATCATTACCAGCGAAATACCGGAGTGGATTTATTACAGCTTCGGGATAGAATACAAGAAAGGTTATAGATGAAAAATTACCAATACATCGTACTAGGCGTAATGCTGCTGCTAGCTGGCGCGTGTCGTACTACTGAAGAAGAGCTTATTTTTGAAAAGTCGGCTGATGAGCGAGCCCAAGAGGCTGTTGCCGATTTAGAACAGCGATTAATTACCCCAACAAATGGCTGGGTTTTGCGCTACAAGCCAGTACCAGAATCTGGTAGGTACGTAGTGCTACTAAATTTTAATGACGATGGTAGCGTACGGATTCGAACCGATTTTGGGGCTAATGATAATGAGTTTTACGATCAGACGGTGACCTATCGAGTCGATAATTCGCTGGGGCTAGAATTAATCTTTGAAACATACTCTTTCTTCAGCTTCCTGTTTGAACAAAACTCGGCTACTTTTGAGGCGGAGTTTGAGTTTAACTACGTAAACGAAACCCCCAATGGCGCCTTAGTCTTTAACAGTAAATCAGATCTTTCCTCGCTTACGACACTAGCCTTTGAACCTGCTCCAGAGAATGCTGAGAACCTATTAGGGAGACAACTCAAAGACAATCTAGTAGTTCTATCCGAAAGTTTGGGATTAGTATCACCAGTGTATCGCCTGAACTACGCCGATCGCGACCTATCTTTATTTTTATCGCTTAACACTTTTCTTCGAAGAATTGAATTCACTTATGCTTCGTCTGTTTCTGGTGATGAGGGGCAATCTATTAATTTTTCTACCGGATATACCGCTGAAGGAAATTCTCTAATTCTGGACGACCCACTAACGGGCAACTATATTCGCAGCGAAGTAAATATTTCAGCGATTAACTTTCGGTCATTGACAAATGCACCAAGTATTGATAAGTGTGGCCAACCTACGCCCATACAACAATACTCTGCTAACTTAGCAGAATCGGGCGAGGCGATAGCTTTGGTTCCTACGCTATTTGATCCAGGGGCGGCCCGGCTTCAGAACCTTTCCGAAATTTTCGTTGCGAACGTAGGGGGCATATACGATAATGGAGCTTCGGTAGGTCAGCAAGTATTCGATGCTACTGGTGGGGCGGTGAATTTTGTAATGTACCACGTGCAAAATCAGCAGAATACGTTTTACGCAATGGGCTACTTACTGCAATTGGACAATAACGGATTCAGTATTCCTGTGAAAGAATTTACTCCGACCTACGAAGGAAATCAGATTTCATTTGAGTTTGACTCAGAGTACTCATTCGCTAACGGTGACAGTACAATTACTTTAAATACGGCCGCGTTAGATACCTACCTAACCAATCTAACGGAAGGAGGGCAAACTCGCCTCATTCAAACTGGCGAGATGCGCTATGAGTTATTTAATCCTTGTACTGGCTGGAGCGTTTTGCTTCAAGAACTGGAGTAAAACCATTATCGCTCGGTATTTTTTATTCACTTAAAATCTCAACCTCTACCCGGATATTGTGTTTAGATAGAGGAGTATCTTCCGGGTAGATCATCTTTTTTCCACCCCAACCTTGGGTTTCTATTCGGTCACCTGATATACCTTCATGCTCCAGATAACTCTTAATTGTCTTCGTTCGCAAGGCTGATAGCTTAATAGAGCCAACACCATTCTTTTTGTGCTCTTTATTTTGAATTAGGTCAAAGAAGTTTTTCGATTCTGGGTTGTAAGTATAGATAAATCCTCGGCCTGATCCATTGGTGTGTCCGTGCAACTTAATCCGCATGTTAGGCTTTTCTTCCAGCATTTTAACCAACTCATCTATTTCGTAGCGAGAGCGTTCCCGCATAACTGAGGAATTTCCATAGAAGTATGTATTATACATGATCTGAATATCTCCCTTCTCGAGGCGCTGTAGTGGCATATTCATCACCAGTGTATCTCCCTCATATTGAGTTAGCTGCCAATTTAAATCAGTATCATCAATATTTAACGGAAGGTCAAATTGAACCTTTCGGTACCCCATTGCGTAGGGAATAATCTGTAAAGCACTATCTAGAACCTCGGTTTTATTTACGGTAAGCACTTCATTAGTAGAAACCTCGCCTACATTTCTGGAACGTGCCCCCTCTACTACTTTTATTGTAGCGGCAATGGGCTGTTGATTGTCTTCTTGAGTCGTCTGAAATTTCATGTGTAATACTGGCTGTCGCTCCAACTCTTCTCGCTTTTCACTATTTTGATCTTCAAGGGGCAGAGACGCAGGAGGAGGGGAAGTTGCTTTAGAAGTGGTTGACTCAGTAGCACCATTGGGTTTATCTAAGCGATTCGGTAATTCGTTACCAGTTGGGGTAGGAGTAGCTGGTTCATTTCCTTCAGCTACAAACACCCATGCATCACTAAACTCTTGAGTAGCTCGCAGTTCTTGATAGGCTTCGGTTACTCCCTCTATGGATAAGGCTGAGTAGGTATATACGTAGAAGTAGCCTGACTCGGCATAGAATGCGTAGTGCGCTGAAAGACCTTGTTCAGCGACATGGCCAGTATACTTTTTGGCATTATTTTCATACTCAAATACACCCACCACCAGATAAGTGCCCGGCAGTATTCTCCTAGGTACAGTTTCGCTAGTAGAATAATCGGCTAGATTAGTGAAGCCAAAAGATATACTACTGATTAAACTAACCAACAATACTGTAGCCAGTCGGTACAACAAACAAATATTAGTCATGGTAATAGACAATTGTTTTTATTTTCTGTACAATTGAATAACCAAATAGGCATTTTTACCATTAGAAAATGGGGAGAAACTGCCAGATGTAAGGAAAAATAACAAGTAGAAACTTAATAATTGCACTCTAACAATATGAAAAAAGCTTTTTTCTATTTAAAATCGATTCAACCTTTCATCTTTACCATTATACTGATATTAATTATTCTGGTGGTAAACGGAGGATGTAGCTCCGAAAGTGAGGAGAACAGCGTAGATATTCTATTGGATCGGGCGATAACCGAACCAGAATTGCGAGAGCATATACAAACGTTAGCTTCCGATGAATTTGAGGGACGAATGCCATTCACTGAAGGGGAAAAGAAAACCATTCAATATCTTGAAAATGCCTTTAATACTATCGGGTTGGAACCCGGCAACGGTGATAGTTATTTTCAGGCGGTTCCATTAGTAGAAATTGAAGCGACACCAACAGGAATAATGACTGTTGAAGGTAATGGTAATTCCGTGGAATTAAACTACCGAGAAGACTTTGTCGCACTGACCCGACGGGTGACGGATCGCATAGAAGTTGGTAATTCCGAATTGGTATTTTGCGGGTTTGGTATTGTTGCCCCAGAATATGATTGGAACGATTATGAAGGTGTTGATATGGCAGGTAAGACTGCGGTTGTGCTGGTAAACGATCCGGGCTTCGGTACTAGCGATAGCGCCTTCTTCAAGGGTAATACCATGACGTACTACGGACGATGGACATATAAGTACGAAGAAGCCGCTCGTCAGGGAGCCGAAGGAGTCATTATCATTCACAATACGGCGCCAGCCGGTTACGCTTGGAATGTGGTGCAAAGCAGCTGGACGGGTAAAGCATTGTACTTAAAGTCAGAAGATGGCAACCAATCTAGGTGCGCCTTTGAGGGCTGGGTTTCTCAGCAATCAGCTCGTCAACTTATGGAAATGGCTGATATTGAAAACTATTTGGGACAAGCCCGTAAGCCTGGATTTCAACCTATCTCAATGGGGCTGTCAGTAAATCTTACAATGGATGTTACCTACAAAGAAGCTACTTCTCAGAATGTAATCGCTAAACGAACCGGCCACGAACGTCCTGATGAATACATTATATACTCAGCGCACTGGGATCATATTGGAGTTGGTAAACCGATAGAAGGAGATTCTATTTACAACGGGGCGCTTGATAATGCTAGCGGGACTGCCGTAATGCTCGAGATCGCTGATGCATTCAGTCAGTTAGCAGAAGCACCTGAAAGAACCGTCATATTTTTAGCGGTTACTGCTGAGGAGCAGGGATTGCTCGGCTCAGCCTACTATGCTGAGAATCCGATTTATCCGGTGAATAAAACCGTGGCGAATATCAATATGGATGGAATTCACTTTCGTGGCCCGATGAAAGACCTAACCATTGTAGGCTACGGTCAGTCTGAATTAGACGACTATGCCGAAGTGGTAGCGAAGGAGCAAGATCGCTACGTGATGCCTGACCCTAATGCCGAAAAAGGCTATTTTTTCCGCTCCGATCATTTTAGTTTTGCTAAGGTAGGTATTCCGGCTCTTTACGCTAGTGGTGAATATGAGCAGGCCGAACAAGGGGTAGAATGGACTCAAGCTAAAATGGATGAGTGGACCCAGCGCGACTATCATCAACCCTCTGACGAATACGAAGAGGGCGAATGGAATTTGGCTGGGATGGTGCAAGACGCTCAACTATTATTTAAGATAGGCTATCAGATTAGCAACGAAGAAACCTTTCCCCAATGGAAGCCAGGATCAGAATTCAAAGCGGCTCGAGAGCAATCTCTGGCAAGTCCACAGTCGACGGTTGATAGCCCATAACTTAATTTAATGAGTGGTGAATAATGACTGATGAGTAATGAATAATGAATAGTGGGTAGGTATGTAGCGAAAAATTAAATATCATTAATAGTGGTTATCACGAGTGGTTTTGTATGGCTGAATTTTACCCCTTTATCTCACCTTGGCGAAGGGGGATTGATGCTACTTAGAAGTTTCATAAGAATTCATTCGTGATAATGTCTAATTACCACTATGGACTCAAATAAAAACCAATCGGACTTTTGCGAGTTAGTATAGTAGGCAAATTTTTTTTATCTAAACCAAAAACAATTATGAAAACGATTTTTTCTTTTCTTCTCTGTTCAGTACTATTAATAGGTATCGTTTCCTGCAATTCTCAACCTAGTGCTACTGAGCAAGCCACTGAAACCAATGATGCCCGCTTTGAAGAGGATATGGAAGAAGCGGCTGAAGCACTTACCGAAGCATTTGGAATAAACAGCAAAATCTTGACGGTTAGTCAGATGGCGACTGATCAACCTTCTCTATCTCCCGAGCTACAGACGTTAGTGCAGCAGCTTCAAACCGACCATCAGCAAGTAGAGCAGCAGCTAAAAGACCTTGCTGGGAAGCATAACATTGAACTTCCCTCAATGATGAATTACGACGATAATAGTGATGTAGGTCAACTACG
>CAKZPJ010000578.1 GCA_937138955.1 uncultured Flammeovirgaceae bacterium
AAAAGCCCGCAACGGTAAGGTCGCGGGCTTTCTTGGAAATAGCTTATTACTAAGAGAAATTACTCACCAGAACCGCCCCAACCCGGGTTTTGTGTTGTTTCTGGGTTTTGAGCGATCACATTCAGCGGAATAGGCCACAGATAGTGCTTACTTTCGTCAAACACGGGATCAGCCCAGTCAGTACCCTGATACACATCTACGTAGGTGTTACCTGTTTCCGGATCAACGGTTGTTTTCACCGTTGCCCCTTCGTAGCGGGCTTGAGCAGCCTCATCCCAACGAATGCCTAAATCAGGCTTTTCAAGCTTCTTGCCTTGCTTCCAGCGTCGTAAATCATTGTATCGGTGTCCTTCCATGAAAAGCTCTACCCGGCGCTCCCGGCGTATTTCCGAAATGATCGGGGTTACGCCGTCGTTGGCGTAGCGAGGATCCATTTGCGGATTCATGCTCATGGGTGGCATAGCTACTCTCTCACGAAGTAGGTTTATACTCATATCCAGGTCGCCTTGGGTGATTGTACCCAATTCAGCTTTGGCTTCGGCATAGTTCAATAAGACTTCAGCGTATCGGAGAATAATAGCGGGCGACTCAGCGGTATTAAAGGCTTTACCAATCATATCATCAGCATTATATACCTTAATAATATGGTAGCCAGTGGTGGTTTTGCGTCCACCTTCCATGCCTACGAAACGAGGGTAGTCGCGACCATCGGCATTATGGTACTTATACTTCTCTGAATCATCAGGATGAAGTACAGTTTGACGCATTCGAGGGTCACGGTTTACAAACGTGCTTTCAATCGTAGCATCACCTTCGTACAGTGGCGATGTAGTAATCGGTAAGCCGTCGGTACACAAATAGTCTTCTACCATATTTCTAGTAGCTCCTCCAGAGTAGTTACTCCAGTAGCTCTGTACGTGGTTAGTGAAGATACCTAACTGATACTTACGCCAGTACATTACTTCCGGGTTACCCGTTAAATCAAGGATGCGATGATAAGAATTGTAATCGTTTTCAGGATCACCAGTGTTATACAGCATATAAGGACCATTATCTATCACCTCTTTCGCCGCATTAGCTGCTTCTTCTAGCCACATTTCAGCATCAGATCCACCGTGGTACTTACGCCAAGTACCCTCAAACAGGCATACTCGTGACTTTACTAGCAAAGCCGCCCAGCGATTCAGTCGTCCGGGGGCATTTCCATCGTTCCAGCTATCAGGTAAAGAAGCGGCAGCAAAGGTCAGATCCTCTAGTACATTAGCCATCACTTCTTCTCGGGGGGTACGAGCAGCAAATAGTTCTTCCGAGTCAATATTTAGCGTTTTATCAATCCACTGAACATCGCCGAATTTCTGCACCTTATCGGCGTAGAACCATCCTCGAAATAAACGGGCTTCTCCCGCATATTTATCAATAGTAGCTTGATCAACCGGTGTGCGATCGTAGTTCTCCAGTCCAAAATTGATTGCCCGCACAAAATCCCAACCACCGTTACGATAACCAAACCATTGAGGATTGGATGGTACGATATGTTTTCCCGCTCGTACCTGTTGAAAAAAGGTGTGGCGAGGATGAATAGGCGCCATATTATCGGCGAATTCGTCTTGGTACCACATGCTCCATCGGTGGCTATTAAAACCATCATGATGCGCCATTAGAATCGGTACATCATTATCATTACGGGCTGCATCATACAAGCTATTGTTGTATACCAACATGTCGTTTTCAGTATTCCAGAAAACTTCATTACTAATCTCATCGAGCGGCTGACGCTCCAGGAACTCGTCGTTACAGGCTTGTATAAACCAGACTGCTACGAGTGCTAAACTTATTTTTATATAATGTTTCATTAGTTCTTAATTGAGTTGGTTAGAAAGATACGCTAGCTCCTAAAGTAAAGATACGTTGTATAGGATACTGAATTGCTCCGTAGGCAGTTTCAGGATCAAGAGGGGCGCGAATAGGGCTGTATTCCCAAAGATTTGCCCCAGTGAAGAATAGGCGAGCAGAAGACATGCCAGCTCGAGAGGTTAACTCTTCCGGTAAGCTGTAGCTTAATGTAATATTCTTCAACCGCACATAACCCGCATTTTGGATGTAGCGACTCTGCACTCGTTTGTTTTTCCCGTCACCGGTAGATATGTGGGGAGCCGGGAAGTAAGCATCTCGGTTATCTTCGCTCCATGAATCCTCCAGGAAGTAGTTCTCTACGTGTCCGGCATTGAAGGGGAAGAACCAGGTCCAGTTACCCGAACTAGGCCAAATATCGCGTTGCAAGATGCCCTGGAAGAAAGCACTAAGGCGGAAATTCTTGTATGATACTCCAGCAGTAAAGTTAAAGCTTCCTCGGGGAGTAGTATTACCAATCACCCGACGGTCACCCGAATCTTCTAGCGTATTGCTACCGGGGCTAACTACACCATCGCCGTTAAGGTCAGCATATTGAATGTCACCCTGTAACCAGTTAGCACCTAAATCAGTCTGATCGGGTGCGTTGGCTACATCATCGTTACTTTGGAAGATACCAACAGTTTCGTAGCCCCATATTTCACCGACCATCTGTCCTTCGTAAAAGTTGTTCAACTCTCCATCGCCACCAATGTTAAGTGCTCCGTTAGGATTGTTGTTCTTGCTGATTTGCGAAGTCAAATCGGATACTCCGATGA
>CAKZPJ010000579.1 GCA_937138955.1 uncultured Flammeovirgaceae bacterium
CACCCCGCTAAGCGCGGTAACTGAGTATCATCTGCGTACCGTTCGTGAACAAAGGCACCACCTGTATTGCCCGGCCCTGAATTCAAATATTTGTAACTGCACCAAACGGCGAAATCTATGTTCCAATTGTTGAGTTGCATCGGTACATTGCCCACTGCGTGAGCCAGATCAACACCGATCGTAGCTCCTACTTTCTGGGCTGCTTCTGTGATCGTCTTTAGGTCAAAAAACTGACCCGTGTAGTACTGAATTCCGGGTAAGAGCACCAATGCCAGCGAATCAGCGTGTTGCTCAATCGCATTTAAAATATCTTCCGTGCGTAATATTTCCTCGCCCGACTGAGAATGAAGCTCTATCAAAGCTTGCGCTGGATCAAGACCATGCCAACGAAGCTGACTTTCTACCGCATAATGATCTGAAGGGAACGCACCACCCTCGATCATAATTTGGTATCTGTCGTTGGTAGGCCGATAAAAAGAAGCCATTAGCAGGTGAAGGTTCGTAGTCAAATTATTCATCGCTACTACTTCATGCTCTTTCGCCCCTACAATATGCGCTAGCGAGCTTTTCAATCGCTTATGATACGTCCACCAAGGGTTGGGCTTAGCAAAGTGCCCATCAACTCCTTCAGTACGCCAAGTCTCTAGCTCCTCTTCTACTGCGAGAGAAACTGCTTTAGGTTGAAGGCCTAACGAATTGCCACAGAAATAGATTTTCTCTGCGCCTTGCTCATCTTCAGGTATGTGGTACTGCTGACGGAAGTCTTTCAGTTCGTCGACCTGATCATATTCTTGTGCTTGTTTCTTAAATTGCTCCATCCTACTTTGTAAATGGCATTCTTCGCCTTCTTAATACATTTTGACAATTAAATGTTTTGAGCACTAGCTACCTGTTTTTCTGGCTGGCTAGTGATATGCACCTTTTTCACGAACAAGAAGAACTAAGCTGTAACTGTTTTCCGCTAAACAGATCTATTTTGCACCTAGTTGTATCCTAATTGGCTATTTACTTACATTTACTGCATGAACCTTGACTTGACTAATAAAAATGCCGTTGTGTGCGGTAGTACCGACGGTATTGGCAAAGCCTGCGCGATAGAACTGGCTAACTTGGGAGCTACAATTACACTGGTAGCCCGCAACGAAGAGAAGCTCAAGAAAACACTAAAAGAACTATCCATTTCCGCTGGGCAGCAACATGACTACTTACAAGTAGATTTTCAGCAACCAGATTATTTAAAGGCAGTACTACAAGAGTATGTCAGTCAGCAAAATGAAATACATATTTTGGTTAATAACACCGGCGGGCCACCGGCCGGGCCGGCTCATGAAGCTAGTTTAGATGCCTTCCGTAAAGGGTTTGAGATGCATATTATCAGTAATCAGATTTTGGTACAAGCTCTATTACCTAAAATGCAGAATACGGGTTACGGAAGAATTATCAATATTATTTCTACATCAGTAAAGGAGCCTATTCCGGGTCTGGGAGTTTCTAATACTATTCGGGGTGCCGTGGGCAACTGGGCTAAAACCTTATCTAAAGAATTGGGTCAATACGGAATTACCGTCAACAACATTCTACCGGGTTCTACTGAGACCAGACGTATTCGGGACTTAATTAAGAATAGGGCTACCAGTCAGGGGAAAACTCCCGAAGAAATTGAGCAGAATATGAAGGAGCAGATTCCAGTGGGACGGTTTGCCGAACCTGCGGAGATTGGCTACGCGGCAGCTTTTCTGGCCTCACCCATCGCGGCCTATATCACTGGAGTGAACTTAACCGTAGATGGTGGAAAGATGAGTTGCGCTTAGTAGAGTGAACAATAAATAATATAATCTGTAGGATGAGTAATTGTACATTACTCATTGCTAACTGTTCATTGAATTAAACTGAGACTAGTGTTTTACCAGCTTCCTTGGGGTTTTTCTTTAGCTTGGCAATGTTGAATACTTTCTGAGTCTTATACTTTGTATAGCTGCACTCGTAGTGCTTAATCAGGGTTCCTTCTTTATCTTCAGTGGGCGATTCTATAATCTCTTCGCGTACTACTCGAAGCGTATAGTATCCACAAGTAGGTGATTTCTCAGCATGCAGATGCCCTTTATACTTTTCAATCTGAGTCTCGCCGCTGTCTTCGTCAATCCATACATCGTAATCTACTGAAAATATATTTTCTTCGGCTTGTTGTCCTTCGTCTAGGTATACATCTTCTTCAGACTCGCTTAGCAGTTTCATCTCGTTACCCGCTTTAGAACGACGAGGCTCATACCGCAGTTTATTTAATCGCCCCTCAATAAAAGTAGGGTAATAATACTCCAGATAATTGAAGATCACTACGCCAATAATCAGCCCAAACATAATGGAGACAAATAGGCCTACGAATACAAACATCCATTCGGTAGATAAAATAGAAGTAACGTAACAGGCACCTCCGGCAATAAAGGAAATACTACTGTACCACAGTAATTTCTTCTCATGCTGGTTAACAAAATCGTACTTAGCTTTGTAGTTACTGGTCGTAGCTAGTTTGAACAGTAAGTATACGATAAATAATATTCCTATCCCGATACATACGAAGGTTCCGTAAAACAGAATTTGCCTGAAAAGCGCTAGAAAATTTTCCATGACTTGGCCTTTATTTTAGTAAGCGATGTTTTATTGATAGTTGTTGTTAGCCCCACAAAAATAGGTTAAATTTCAATGAAACCGGCATTTGGTATTCTGCTATCTTCAGAGGTTTCTTACATATTTAACCATGCGTAAGGTTCCAGATATAAGTTACTAATTAAACGGCAATAAGTAAACCCTTATTGCTAAGTTAGCTTACTATGCGATGTGGAGCGATTTGCTAGAGCAAAAGCAAAAAGGAGTAATACTAAAGCTAGAATAAGTAAAGCTTTCGGCTCGATCTAGCAACTGCACAAAGCTACCGAATAATAAATGCCCAGTTTAAGAGCAGAAATATGAATAGATTGAGCAATAGTTAATCACTAGTAGCAATGGCGGCGCTACCTCTGTTTAGAATTTTTTAGTTGCTAAGATTTCGGTTATATAAACTTTTTCGTACTATTAAAAACAAGAAATTTTGCGCAGTGTACTAGCGAGAATATAATTCTAATGAGCACTCTTGAGCTTGTTGATGCGCTATTTGAAAGAATAAATATTATTGATTGAAGGCGATCAATAAATAGCAAATCAGATGATAGATTACCGAAATAATTCAGCAAAACAGATCAAATTGCCTAATGCAACTATTCTAGCTTTAGCCAGTTCTATCAAGATGACTGGACTGATTTCCAGTATACTAACAGCAGCGTAAAAATCTCAACTAAATAAAAACATAGCCTTACCGCTACTATCTACTAACTTATGTACAGTGTTATTATTCGCGATCATATGATGATTGCTCATTCCTTAAACAGTAAAGCCTTCGGACCCGCCCAAAAACTACACGGAGCCACCTATGTGGTAGATGCCGAATTTAAAAGCGAAAAACTGGATGAAAACAGTATTGTGATTGATATTGATATCGCTACGAAAGAGCTACAAAAAGCCCTAGCCCCACTCAAGTATCAAAACCTGGATGGCCTCGAACAGTTTAATGGTACATTAACTACTACTGAGTTCTTAGCTAAGTATGTCCATGACACAATCAGTCAGGCAGTTCACAGTAGTTTTAGCGGTGACCTGAAAATAACGTTGGGTGAGTCGCACGTAGCTTGGGCTACTTACGAAGCCTCGGTAAAATAATGCATCCGCCTTGGTACTTTGTACTGCCGAAAGAAAGGAATCAGCCCTCGGGTGGAAATATCTATAATAAGTATATTATCCAAGCCCTCCAGCAGGTGGGACAATCAGTAGAAGTTATCTCGGCAGATGATTACCTCCAGGCTGTTTTTCAAGATCAAACCGGTATTTATTGGGTAGATACTTTAGTATTAGAATCTATTCAGGAAGTACTATCGCTGAGTCCATCTCAGGCTCATTCGCTACTTATAGTTCACCACTTAGAAAGTTTGGCTCCAGCAAAGGGGCAATCTGCTGAAAAACTTCGAGCCCAAGAGGAACCTTGGCTGAACTGGTTTAACGGATTCTTAGCAACAAGTTATTTTACCAAAGACTACCTTCGACAAAGGGAAGTTTCTCAACCCATCGTCGTAACTGAGCCTGGTACAAATATTTCTTTAACGGCTACCCCTAAGCGTAGTACTGAAAAAGTTCATGCTCTGATGGTAGCGAACTTGGTAGAGAGGAAGGGTATTCTACCTTGGCTACAGTGGTTAGTAGAAAACGTGAGCACGCGCGACCAATTTGCATTAACTATTACCGGAAGGTTAGATATTGAACCAGTATACGCCCAACAGTGCATTTCCGTTATTAAGGATCATTCTTTACTACTTAAGTACGTATATCTGGTAGGTAGTCAGCCCTTCAATCAGATGACTAATTTTTATCATAAATCTAATCTTTTTATTTCGGTAGCTTCTATGGAAACCTTTGGTATGGCTTTACAAGAAGCTAGAGTATATCAATTACCTATTTTAACTACCGATGGTGGAAACAGTGCCTACCATCTAACCTCCGGCCAGACCGGATACGTATTTTCTAACCTCACCCAATTGGGTAGTTTTTTCCTGGATTTGATCCGAAAGCCCACAGAATTTACTAATTTATATGAGCGCACTCAGCAGTACCCGGCGTCTTACTTGAGTTGGAAGCAAACTGCTAGTGAGCTAGTTCAGCAATTTGATCAATTTTTTACTTATGCACCTTGACTACAACAACCCCATCACCTGGCTAGAGCACCGTTACGATTGCGATGTACAGGCTCGAAACGCAAGTATTGAAGAGAAACTTCTATCTTTTTTCAAACCACACGAGTCAGTATTGCACATTACTGATGTGGGATCTGGAACGGGGACCAATGTATGCTACTATTTTGATAAGTTGTTGAATCACCAGCAAGAGTGGACACTGATTGAGCGGCACGATCCACTTTTGCAAGCAGCTCGTGAACGACTCAAAAAATTTGCCGATAAGCGAGGCTACTTATGGGACGAGCAATCCGATCAGGTTCAATTAGTTGATAACGATAAAAGAGCTACCATTCGCTTTGTAACCGGAGATGTTAACCATATAGAAACGCTCACTGATTTAGAGAAAGCTGATGTACTGGTGGCGAATGCTTTCTTTGATCTTATTTCTTTCGACCAGTTTGATGCATTGGTTAAAAAGTTAGCTCAGCACAACGTTGCCTTTCTATCTACGCTCAATTACTATGAAACTTCGTTCTATCCTTTCTTGGAAGAAGACCATCAGATTATGCGCTGGTACCACATGCATATGAAGCGTCCCCAACCGTTCGGTATTGCAATGGGAGCGGATTGCTGCGAAGAAATGCTGGATCTACTAACAAAACATCATTTGATGATTGAACAAGAAAGTAGCCAGTGGCACCTAAAGCGAGGTAGTACGACCATGCAGCACTATATTTTACACTTTATAGAAAATGCACTAGTAGAGTTGAATTTAACTACAGACGAGCAAAAGCTTCTTAACCGGTGGCTAAATACGCGTAAGGAGCAACTTCACGATCGCACGTTGGAGATCATCGTTGATCACAATGATATTTTTGCTACTGAATGACCGAAGTGGGTATATTACCTCTTTGCCAAGAACCCCGAAGATCTACCGCAAAAGAATACAGTATCATAGCAATAGCCGCAACCAGTCCCGGAATGTAGAACCAGGCCGGTAATACGAACGGGGCCAGTAATGTACCCATCATCCACATCCCCACAAAACGCCGTCGAAAAGAATAGCCTACCGGGGCAGGTGGTTTTTCTACGTAGGCCAGAACAATCACGTAGGCATAGCGGAGCAATCCGGGAAGCAAAACCCAACTAGCGGCTAATCCTGAGACAACAATGATTACTCCGTAGGCCAGCACAAAAAAGGCATCGGTCTCTTTGTCAAACACATCACCAAACTCGGAAGTGGTTTGGTACTTTCGGGCGTAGTAACCGTCCAAACCGTCTAACACCAATACCAAAATTCCTAGAGCCAAAATAAGATACGGATGCAATTGCTGACAATAACCGACCAATATAATAATCATCAACCACCGCAGCCCCGTCAGTGTGTTAGCTACTCCGCCTAGCCGACCAAATATTCGCCACTGCTCTCGGTGCCAAAGCATCCAACTAAACATACTGATTACAGCAACGCCTAAAAACCAAAACAGAGAATTTGTAAGGACGAATGAAAAAGCAGCGAATATCATCGCCAGCGATAAAAATTTTACGCTCGCCTCCAGGGAACGCGGAGCGATAGTAGGTTGACTCATCGAAAGTACAGGTGTAGGTTGTGACTTGTAAAGTACACCGATTGCACCTAAAATGCAAGGTTAGTCAGGTGTTGTGGTATTAGAGTTCTAAGTGTTATGGTCCTGAAACTTATATTCACTATAACACATATCACACCTCTCTTCTCAGAATCTCCAGTGGCGGGTTATTGACGATACTACGGCTATTGGCTAGCCCGATTAGTACGGTTAATCCGGTAATGGATAAATATACCAGTAGTACTACTAGTAATGAAGGGGTAAAAGGAGTATCAAAACTGTACTGCGCTAATAACCAACCTCCTAGCAGGGCAATCCCGATTCCAGCTAATGAAGCTAGACTGCCTAGAAAAAAGTACTCCAGCACATTAATTCCAAAGATTTGCTTGCGAGTCGCACCGATAGTACGTAATAGTACACTCTCTTGAATGCGCTGGTACTTACTGATAATCACTGAGCCGATCAGTACAATGATACCAGTGATGATACTGAAGAAGGCCATGAAGCGAATAACGAAGGCGA
>CAKZPJ010000580.1 GCA_937138955.1 uncultured Flammeovirgaceae bacterium
GAAAGAGTAGTAGAAAAGAAATGAATGGAGAAGTGTAAAAAGTTGAGGATAAGAGAAAGCAGAGAAATAATGACTAATGGCAATTTAGCCAATCAGAAATTTAACCATCAAGCAATTGAACAATTGAGAAAATGCAACCCTATATAAATTACCATACAGTCAATTGGCGAGACGGAATGAAGGTCAATAAAGATCACTTCATTCAGCAGGAGAATGCAATGCTAGACACATTACGCGATGTGGCTGCTCTGCAAATTACCCCTTACAACTACGGACTGCTTAATGGTGTTTCTGATCAAAGCTCATTGGAACTCACTGCCGAATTAGCTAGCAGTCGCCAGCTTAGCGTGAAGCTTACTCGTTGCCGAGCTATTACTTTAGGAGGTGCCCGTATTGAGATGAATACTACTACTGATCGTGAGCTATCAGCCCCCATCAGAGCCGAGCACTTAGTACAGGATGAAGACCAACTGCTTTACGATGTTATTGTAACTGTAAACCCTTTTTCTCGCCAACCTATCGGTGCTCCTGATCCCGATGAAGAGCCCCTTCGCCATCCGTATACCGCGCCTAAGTACCAACTACAGATTGTACCGTCGCACCAAATCAACCTTACTGATTTAGGAGCTTATCATCTTATACTAGCCAAAGTGCGAGTGATCGGCAACGAAGTAAAGGTATCCGATAAGTTCATTCCCCCCAGCAGCCGAGTCACGGCTCATCCAACGCTGGTGGAGTACTACAATCAGCTGATGGGTTCCTTAGTAAAGACTGGGGGTTATTCTCGGCAGGTTATCGTTAAGATGCGCCTGAAAAGTGAACAATCGCAACTGGTAGCTAACCTCTTTACACTCTCGCAGGAGGTGCTGAATTTTATTGCTGGGCACCTTGATTTCGCTCGGCTTCGCCTGATGCACTTACCTCCTGTTCATATGCTCGAGCTATTCACTAAGTTTGCTCGTACTGTACGGGTATGTCTCGATTGCATGAGCGACAATGGCAAAGAAGAGTTGTTAAACTATATTCAGGAGTGGACGGAAGTGCGGCCCGGCAATCTGGAAAATACCATAAACGCACTGCTGGAGTCAGACTACGATCATCTTCAACTGTATTCGCTACTTGACCTATCAGAGAAATTTGCTTCACTAATGGAAGTTCTATTCGCTAAACTTAGCGAGCTAGATTATATCGGAAAACCGAAAGAGCCGGAACCCAAAAAGAATAATGTGTTTGTTCGAGAGAGTACCCCTCCAGCAGATACTAAGAAAAAAGGAAGCTTCTGGAAAATTTAAATCATGAATTATGAGTAAACCTGCCGCTGTTGTTGGCGATATGCACACCTGCCCTATGTCTGATGGCCCTAAACCTCACGTAGGTGGCCCTATTCTTCCCCCCGGTGCTCCTAACGTGCTAATTGGCAATCTGCCGGCCGCCCGAGTAGGTGATATGGCTACCTGCGTTAGCCCCGCCCCTGACGTTATTATTATGGGTTCCATGACCGTTATGATCGGTGGTATGCCAGCGGCTCGTATGGGTGATCAAACTGCCCACGGTGGGGTAATTGTAGGGCCAGGAGTGCCAAATGTACTAATTGGGTAGACCAACCATATGGAACCAATCAATCAGGCCGAAAGAAAATCGGCTATCATCAAATTCACGATATTTTTAGTATTGTCGGCCTGCCTCGTCGTACTTCCTTTCCTCTTTTACTCACTTATACCCAATGCGAAAGCACCGGCTTCCACTACGCCAACAGTTGTTGTCGAAGAAGCTGATCCGGTTGAAGTGGCTGCGGTTAGAGACCGATTAAAGAGTTTGGCTGAACAGATGCAACAGATTAATATTGCATTTCTGGTAGATGCCACCGAAGGTATGGAGGAACATCTGCCTGCTGTCGCTCAAGCAGCCAATAGTATTGAAAAAAATTACCAAGCCGAAATTGAGGCGGCCTGCTACCGCGATGCGGCTGAAGGAGTTTGGCTTTATATGACGAACAGCATGGTTGGAGAGGAGCCAGCCCCCTGGATACAATCTTTAGATACCAAATCTAAGTATGATCAGGATGAGCCGGAAGCCCTCTACTACGGCTTAAAACAAACCTTAGAATTAGACCATTTAGCTCCTAATGAAACAAATATCTTAATTTTAGTAGGCGATGCTGGCAACCACGCTCAAGAAGCAAAGACCGACGTTCCCCCCGCCGATATTGTTCAGCTATTGAATGCAAAAGATTGTGCCATCGCAGTATTTCAGGCTCGAAACCCAACCAATAGTACTAGCTACGCAGATTTTGCAGCCCAAATGAAAGGTGAAATATTCAATCCTTTGAAAGGTACATTTGCAGCAACTACTATTCAAGAAAAAGATAGTCTGGATAATTTTGGACTCTATTATATGCTCAATAGCAATACGTATAATGTACTGTACACAACTAATCCTGCTCAATCATTGCCCACGAATGTGCTAAGCGAAAAAATTACCCAATTCGTAAGCCGGGTACTTAACCCAATAGAGAAGTACCGCCCAACCATTGAGGCCCTGGCTAAAGGGGAAGACGTAGCAATAGAACCGGGGCTTACTGGGTTTCTTCAGCGAAATCAGTTTAGTACGGAAGAGATTGAACTGCTTACCGACTAGCGAAAAAGTATCAGTATTTATTCTTCTAAAATCAGAACCCAATCGTGACCAGTAAATGTGCCACCCTTTGACGGGGGCACAAACACCTCAGTTGCGTTCGCCTTTTTAAATTTGCCCTCTTGTTCAATTTCTCCGGTACGAGGGTTAAACCATTGATAATGAATAAATTTGCCGTTTACGTAGTCTAGATTTACTTCAAAAGCTGCTCCATTAGGAGTATAGACTAACACATAACTACCGTCAGTAGCCGAGTTGGCCACAACACGATCTAATCCCTGCGTAGCATTATTTACCAAAGTATTTTGATTGGGTATTCTTAGTTCCATAGAGTAACTGGTTAGTAGTGTTCCTAAGTGCTTTATTTCAGCACCGAAACTCTGCTCAAAAGATTCGGGTATACGTAGCTGAGCAATATCATTTCTCGCTCCGCAGTGCCAAATATTCCAATTTCCGTAGGATGTCCCGAATCCACCTTCAAAAACACCCCAGTAAATAGTAGTGCGAGCTTCGTCGCGGAGCACTCCATTTTTATCGTAAAGAGGCTCAAAATCTACAGTCGGCTTATCTTGAGAAGCGTAACTCTCCGTCATCATACCCGCCAAGTTATCCACATTGTGCCCCGATTGGATTGTATTAAAATCCATAAAAGGCTCTGATTCCGATATATAATCATTAGTAATCGTAGGGCCGTGCGTATGGTAAGTCATCATCAGGTTGCCGTATTCTTCTCGCCCATTAATCCCGAAAGCGATTCCCCTAGCTAATAATCGATGGATATTTCGTTTTTCCTCCGTATCAGGGGCAGCATCTCCTCCCATTACCCAGATGATATCTTGATTAAGATGTCGGAATCGGGTGCTAATAAATTTCCCGTAAGCTAAGGCATTTTGTCGGTTTAAATTATTTTTTTGATTCCATTGTTCGCGCCAGGTGGGCAATAGACAGATGGTTAAATCCCGCTTTATACACTCTTGAATAATAAACTCCACGTGATCCCACCAATCGTATTCCTTCGGGTCATCAGGCCTGTTTCCGGGCGTAATGCTGGGACATAAGAAGTTTTCGGACTCAAACGGAACATCACCGTAGGTATTCGCTCCCATATAGTGAGCGTGAGCAATGAACTGAATAGCGGTAAATCCCTGAGTCTGACAAATGTCTAATACTTGAATAATTTCTTCCCGCGTTAACCTTCGAGCCATCCCCCACAAGGTTTGAGACAGAAACAAAAATGGTGACCCATCAGTAAAAGTAAGTATTCGCTGATTATCAGCTACCGCTAACTTAGAATCTGTTTTCTGATAATTAGCTATTACCTCTTGCAGTACAGCCTCTGATTGGGAACAAATCGCTGTTATTTGATTTACTGACTCTGAAAGTTGATTGAAATTGCTGTCGCTAACTACCGTAATTTCTGTTTGATGCCGCTCAGTGGTTGTTCTTGAAACTACTGCAACATGCGTTATCCCAGGATTTATACCGCATACCACTCCATTACCATCAGTCATCACAATATCCTGATTACCCGACGTCCAGATGTACGACTCCGGCTGAGGTAAACGTAGCGTATCACAAGTATTAACTTCCAATTGAAGGGTGGGTGGCAACGACTGACTTAGTCCTATGACATTAGCAAAAGCAAGTGCAGTCAGAAGCGATATCATGAATCTGTATTTCAAGGCTAAGTTTAGTTTGTCGCTGTATAGTTAAAAATAACACTTTCTCACCTATTAAATCTCTCTTTGTAATTCTTTTCCTTTTTGGGTGATATCATCTAACAGATCATTTAGCATAGCTTCCGTTGTAAAAGGGTTCATCAATGCTACTCGCAGAAAAACCTCTTCTTTCAGCCGAGTCTGCACAATGTAGAACTTCCCCTCTTCAAGTATCTGCTGTCGGATTTGAACATTCAGTACATTAAGCTGAGAGGCTGAAATTCTGGAGGGTGCGTAACGAAAACACACAATATTCGCTTGCGGAGAAAGAGCCAGATCAAGTGTGTTTCGCTGCTGGATCATAGCCGCAAAGCGAGCGGCTAAATCATATAGTTGGGTTACGTTATCATCCCAGAGTTGCCAGCCGTAGGTGCGTAACAATGCATAAACCTGAATGCTCATCATTCGCTTGGTACACTCTATTGTCCGCTTACCGGAATTGTACCAATCTGTTTTTTCTTTGCTAAGTAAATAAGACGCTTGTTGAGCGAAGGTAGCAAATGAATGACTCTCATCTTTAAACAGCAATCCAGTGGTCAAAGCCGAGGTCATCAGCATTTTATGAAAATCCAGGGTAATAGAATCAGCCTGTGATATTCCCTTGACTAGCGAGCGGTATTTTGAGGAGAAGGCTACGGCAGCACCGTGAGCACCATCTACGTGCAACCACAGATTATGCTGTTGGCAAAAGTGAGCAGTTTCTGCCAGATCATCGTACGACCCAGTAGAAGTAGAACAGGCTGATGCTACTATAGCAATCACTTGTTTTCCTTCCTGCTTAGCTTGTATAAGATAAGATTGAAGTAGGTCGGTACGCATGCGGTACATTTGGTCTACCGGAATGCGAATAATTCCAGCCTCGCCCCATCCCATAATCTTCACTGCCCGATCTACACAGTAATGCGCTTCTTCAGAAACCATGATAGCCAATTGTTTATTTACACCCTCCTCCCAGGCCTTATTCTTAGTTTTTATTTGCCGAGCGGTCAGCAAAGCAGTCAAGTTGGCTAATGTTCCCCCTGAAGTCATAATTCCACCCGCCGAATCATCATAGTCTACCTTACTCGCTACTTGCTTCATAACCATTCGCTCAATGGCAGATGATGCTGGTCCCATTTCATATACCGCCATCCCATTGTTCAAGAAGCCAGAAAGTAAGCCTGCCAAAGCAGCAACCGGAGCAGGGGCTGCCACCTGATGTCCTACGTAGCGTGGATGGTGGATATGCATAGACTCCATCAGTACTCGATCGAAAAACTGATTAATAGACAATTGAGGGGAATTACTGAAGTCAGCTTGCCAAGAATGAAGTTTATCTTCGGGCGATTGCCAGGGTAAGACGGCTAGATGGGGTTCGCTCTGCATTTGAGCGAGATAGTCAGCGAGGCGATCTACCAGTTGATGCCCTTGCTGGCGAAACTGCTCCGGATCGTAGGCACGGTGTAGTATATCTTTTTCCATGAGATTGCTTTTACCAAAGATAAAAAGAGGAATTGGTAAAACACGAATCTCCTATTTAACTCCTTCTCAGTCGAAAAGATGATAAAAGAGATGCCGGAGGAATAACAGAAAAGTAACAAACCTCTTAGTCAATCTAAGAAGTTACAATTACACTGGTAGAGCACGTTCGGTCCCTGGGACACTACTTGTTATAAGTGGGTGAGGCAAACATACTCTCAAACTAGTACCTCGTTCTTCAGAGGTGGTAAATGCAATCTGCCCACCCAGAGACTTAGTAATTAACATAGCGATATACGTGCCTAGTCCGGTTCCCTTCGTTTTGCCGTAGGTAGCATATTTTTCAAAAAACTGGTCTTGCATAACTAATGGGATAACCCCTTGGTTATGAATAGAGATACTGGTAGTTGGGATTTCTTCTAACTGTTTTCGCCCAGCTTTCTGAACCGGAAGATTACGGCCAATATCTACTCGTACTAGAGTACATTCGGGTGAAGCTTCTACCGCATTTTGCACTAAATTTTGTAGCAAAAGTTCCATCAGCAACGAGTCACCCTTAATGATGCAGTGCTGAATTTCAGTAGCTGATTGGCCATCTATCCATATTTCAATCGGATTGGCAAACTGCTTTCTCTGGATATTACTTCGGATCTTACAGAAAATTTGAAGCAAGTCAAAAGGTTCCTGCTGAGGTTGATAAGCTCCTAGTTCAAGTTGATGGTAAACAGCGTGACTTTGAGTCCGGTCTTGGACTTTCTCCGCCTGTTTCTCTACTAAATCCATAAGCTGCAAAACTTCTTCAGGTAGATCGCTACTTCGCTTAATTAGCTGAACTAAACCAACAATATTATCGATAGGCCCACGAACATCATGCAGTAGCATATGCATCGCGATATTTCTAGAGTCACTGTTTGCTGAGGGGGCGTCTTGCCTCGACTTAAAGTGAGTATTAATAGTAGAAATAAGATTTTGACGTGAGTGATCTAAACGTTTAACAGAAACAGCTACATTTTTTGTTTTCTGTTTTCCCTTAAGGGTATTGGTAATAGTTTTTCTGGTAAGCTTCCTGTTTGCCGATATCAACTTCTTACTTGATTGAAGGGTATCTTGGAATTTGTTCAGAGTATCAGGATTCATAGGAGGGCGTATATTTTTCATAAAAAAGTTTGTCCTATTGACAACAACTAACGCCCGTAAAAGTAAAAGCAAAAAATCACTTTATATTGACAACAATTACTTGTTTCTTACTTTAGTAAGGAAAATAAAAAAACAAGCTATTATTAAATCGATATTTTTCTTATGGCGCATTTTACTCTGTATTCACACGTTAAAGCACCTTTCTGAAATTTAGGTACTCACATAACTGTTCTATTATCAAAGTGATTTCATAATAATTATCAGAAAACTTACTCATGTTATCTAAACTTTCTAAAAGGCATTTTTAGTTATATCAGCCAGAGTTTACAGACTATCATCAAATATTATTATTTATAGGAAGTATGCTAGCATAACATTTTCTGTTAGTGGGTTTTTATGGAATAATAATCCATTCTTAGCAGTATTTACAGAGACTACGTACCTATAGCATAACCACTTCACCATATAATCAGGGAAACAGATTTTTCTAACACGCCCATTTACCGACCTTTATTAATGGTAATGAAAGTGGTAGGCTGAATCAAGCTTATACCGGACTTTTGCATAACGATGATACTGAAGATTGCATTAAACGGGAAACCGAAGAAGAGACGGGTTGCCAAATTTCTTTGGTTAAAAAGGTTTTTGAAGCGTATATATCGCCCGGTTCAGTAACTAGAATACTATATTTCTACGTAGCTGAATATACTGATCGACAGAAAGTTCACGCAGGTGGGGGAATGGAAGGTGAGCAAGAAGATATTGAGCTGTTAGAGATAAATATCAACACCGCTTTACGAATGATTGAAACCGGAGAGGTTAAAGACAGAAAAACTATTGTGTTGCTTCAATATATTCGGCTTCATCAAATCCTAAAGACTCTGTGCCCCCTCAATAGCCAGAATGGTGGAAATTACCGATGAAAGTAACGCTGAGCGGTTGTTTTTCTAGCTATGGACTGTAACTTGCCAGCACAGCCTGCTTACTTATACCTTTTGAACGCTACCACTAAAATTTCCTGGAAAACAGCTACCGCTCTGGTGGTTTCTAATATGGTTGGAACGGGAGTTTTCACTAGTTTGGGCTACCAGTTACTAGACGTACAAAGCACCACTAGCATTATTCTGTTATGGCTAACTGGCGGATTTTTAGCACTCTTTGGCGCCTTTAGCTACGCCCAGCTAGGCACCCATTTTAAACAGTCGGGCGGAGATTATATCTTCCTTTCTCGCATCTTTCATCCAGTACTCGGGTATCTGACTAGTTGGGCTTCGCTAGTGGTTGGTTTTTCGGCTCCGGTCGCTATTGCGGCTATTGCCATGACGCAATATCTGGCTCCGTTTGGCATTCAAGAGTCCAATATGCTGGCCATTGGTATTATTCTGCTGGTGGGTGTAATGCACTCGTTCAGTATTAGGCAAAGCGGACGCTTTCAGAATGTAACTACGGTTATTAAACTGGCGTTTGTGCTGGTACTCATCGGGCTAGGAATTGCTTATACTCCCGCAATTTCAGCGAATGCCATTAGCTTTCGTACTTCCTGGACGCAGGAGCTAACCACTCCGGGTTTTGCCGTTTCGCTTATTTACGTCACCTACGCCTACACCGGCTGGAACGTAGCGGCCTATATTGTGGGGGAAATCAAGGATGCCCAGCGTGGTTTGCCCCGGGCACTGATTATTGGAAGCATTCTAGTAACGATACTCTACGTAGCGCTTCAGCTAGTCTTTCTAAAACACGCTTCGCAGGAGCAACTGGCGGGAAAGGTAGAAGTAGCTACTATTGCGTTTTCTAACCTGTTCGGCCCCAGTGGTAGTCGATGGGTAAGTTTCTTCATTGCGGTGCAGCTAGTAGCAACTATTAGTGGTTACATTTGGGCGGGCTCGCGAGTGACCCACGCAATGGCCAAGGAGCATAGCTTGTGGCGGGCATTACGTCCGGTTAATTCACTGGGAATTCCGGTACGCACGGTGTGGGCCCACGTATTTATTAGTATTGCCCTGACACTCACGGGAACCTTTGAGCAGATTTTACTCTACACGGGTTTTATTCTGCAACTGATGAGCACATTGGCCGTCGCCAGCGTTCTCTTCCTGAAGAAGGATAAAAACTCTGATAACTTCAAGAGTCCGTTTTACCCCTACGCTCAGTATATCTTTATCCTCTTTAGTGGCTGGATTCTGGCTTATACCCTCTACGATCGCCCCACCGAAAGCCTGATTGGCCTGGGTATTATCGCGGCCGGATTGGTCACGTATTTTTTCAGCAAATCTGAGATGAAAGAAGGGTAAGCCTACTCTACTTTTAATGAATCAGCCGGGTTTGTCTTAGCCGTATCGTAGGTGCGGTAGCCTACGGTTAGCACTGAGATAAATAACAAAATGAGTCCGGGGACCAGCAAAAGATCTAGCCCAATCTCGGTTCGGTAGGCATAATTGTCTAACCAGGCTCGACCACCGATAATGGTAGCCGGAACAGCCAAGGCTATCGCAATGATTAGCAGAATCAAGTATTCTCGGGAAAGCAGGAGCATCAAGTTACTAATACTCGCTCCTAATACTTTGCGGATGCCAATTTCTTTGATTCGCAGTGTGGCGGAATAAGAAACCAGGGCAAAGAGACCGATACAGGCGATGAAAATAGCTAGTCCTGAAAACGCTGAGAACAGATTTCCAAACTGAAGATCAGCCTGGTACTGTGTGTTGAAGCTATCGTCTAGGAAAAAATAGTGAAACGGATCATTGGGATATATGGATTGATAGGTAGATTCAATGTGAGCGATGGTTTCAGGAATGTTGGATAGATTCATTTTTATAGAAAGGTAGGCTCCGTAGTGGTTATCCAATGATAATAGCAGAGGGCGCGGCACTTCTTTCAGTGAACTCCAGTGAATATTCGGAACGACTCCCAATACTTCTAGTGTATCGCCAAAAATCAGTAGCTGTTCCCCTACCGCCTCTTCGGGCGAACCTAACGCCAGCATTTTCACTGTTTCTTCGTTGATAATTAACCGTTCGTAGTCATTTATCACCGTCGGAAATTCCTTCTTCGCCAAAAACTCAATGTCGTAGGTATTGGTAAAGCTGGTATCCGCAAAAATTACGTAACCCATTTTGTTTTTGCTCTCGGGTTCGCCTAACTTTCGGACGTTCCATTCACCGAGGTATCCGTGGGCTGGAATTTGACTGGTGAGCGATACA
>CAKZPJ010000581.1 GCA_937138955.1 uncultured Flammeovirgaceae bacterium
TCTGTTGCTGATGCCGTCCGAGAAAGAAATCTTTGGCCTAGCTGCCCTAGAGGCAATGGCCTGCGAAGTACCTGTGATCTCGAGTGATGCGGGTGGACTACCCGAACTAACCATTGACGGAAAAAGTGGATTTGTATGCCCCGTAGGAGATATTGATGCAAAGGCGGAAAAAGCCTTATACATTTTGAATCCAGACAATTTACCCCACTTTAAGCAAGGAGCCTTAGCACGCGCGAAAGAATTTGAAGTGGACTTGATCGTTCCTCAGTACGAAGCACTCTACCAACGAGTGGCCGATAATCTTCGTCAAGTAGTGCCTACTTGATTTAATGAGTAATGATGAATGAATAATTTCTTTCTTACCGTTCATTTCTCCTATTCCATAACAACGACTACCATCTTTAAGCTATGTTCTCTAAACTCACCTTCACTGTATTAACTGCTTTTATATCAGTTATCAGCTATGCACAAGCAACGGTGGATGAAGGAGCCTATCTGAAGCAATCACCACCAGGGCTAAACCCAGAAATCTTTGCTCCCGGTATAATTTCTCAAGAAGATGAGTTTGAGTTCGGGTCAGTTTTCTCCGAAGATGGCACAGCGTTTTACTACGGCGTAGATGTAAACGGTAAGTCCGAAACTCGGTATACAAAACTGGAAGGCGGTCAGTGGACTGAGCCAAAAAAATTGTTCTACCACGAGCAGTACGGATACAATGATCCTTTTCTATCGCCGGATGAGCAGCAGCTCTATTTTATCTCTAGTCAACCACTGGATGGAACCGGTGCCGAAAAAGATATTGATATTTGGTACGCTGAGAAGCAAAAAAATGATTGGTCGGAACCCATCAACGCGGGAAAAATGATCAACTCAGACAGCAATGAATACTACATTTCATTTACTGAAAGCGGTACCCTTTACTTTTCTTCCAACATCCGAGCTATCCAACGGGGCGACTACGATATTTATACTTCGCGCCAGGTAGACGGGGAATTTCAGGCACCTCAGCGGTTGAGTGAATCCATTAATACTCCCAACTACGAAGCGGACGTGTTTGTAGCCTATGACGAATCTTACTTGATCTTTTGCTCGGAACGTCCGGGCAGCATCGGCAGGGGCGATTTGTACATCAGTTTCAAAGAGGCCGATGGAAGTTGGACACCCGCCAAGAACATGGGCACTTCCATTAACACCACCAACTATGAATTCTGCCCTTTCGTCACTAAAGACGGCAAGTATTTCTTCTATTCTAGCGATCGGGACATCTACTGGGTTAGCGCGAAAATCATTGAACAACTACGAAGCAATGAATGATGAGTAGTGAATAATGGCTTATGTTTGCAGTAAAGACATTAATCATAATTCTTCAATCATTACTAAAGCTTGTTGTAAGTCTTCTAGCAGATCTTCCGTATCTTCAATACCTACCGAGATACGTAGAAGTTCGTCGGACACTCCTACCTGCTGTCTTTCTTCAGCGGATAATTTTATGTGCGAGGTTTTAGCTGGAGCGCAAATCAGCGATTCTATACCGCCCAAACTGATTGCGGGTGTAATAATTTTTAGCTGTCGCATAAACTGTTCGGCTCCTTCACCTCCGCCTACCTTTGGTTCAAAAGAAAGCATCCCTCCAAAACCTTGCATCTGTCGTTGAGCTATATCGTGTCCGGGATGATTAGCTAAACCTGGATAATGCACTTGCTGTACTCCAGCATGCTGCTGCAAAAATTCAGCAACTGCTTGGGCATTTTTATTTTGTTGAATTACCCGCAATGACAAGGTTTTCAGGCTACGCTCAATCAGCGCGCAAGTAGCCGCATTTACTGACCCGCCTAAATTGATCGCCGTACCGTAAATACGGTCACGGATTGATTGGGATGTAATGACTGCTCCAAAGCATAAATCACTATGTCCTCCTAAATATTTGGTACCACTGTGGATTGCCACATCAATTCCTAGTGGGATAGGGTTCTGGTTAATAGGCGAAGCAAAGGTATTATCGATAACGCTTATTAACCGGTGTTGCTGCGCCCAGCTACCAACTGCCGCCACATCAGTAATCTTGAGTAGTGGATTGGAAGGAGTTTCAATATATACCAATTTGGTAGTAGACTGAAGTGCCGCCTCTAGTTGATCTACAGTAGTCTCTTCTACCAAGGTATAATCAACCCCTACCCTTTTCAGCTCGGTAGTCACAAAATGATGGGTTCCTCCGTACAAGTCGCGTTGTAGAATAACATGATCGCCTGCTTGCAGTAGAGCCAACATGGTGGTACTGATCGCTGCCATCCCCGACCCAAACAGTAAACCGGCTTCGCCCTGTTCCAGGGCACAGAGTTTTTGCACTACTACTTCCTGATTGGGGGTATTATAGTAGCGGGGATAAATATTCTCGGCAGTATCTAGGTAGCCAAAAGCCGAAGAAGTATAAATAGGAGTATTCAGTCCGTGGGCAGGATTATGATTACTATTGCCCGCGTGGACACAAGCGGTTGATTTTTTCATTATTCAGATGTTCAGAAATTCAGACCGTCCTTTGGTCAAGCCCGAGGCAAGCTGTGGAACGATGTTCAAAGTTATTCATTATTCGCAAACACAGGAACACTTTAATACGTGAACACCTTAAAATATAATACAACAGCATTATAACCCTTGAACAACCCCATCGCCATTTGCTATTTGTATCAAGCCAACGATGAGCAAAATTGTCTTTGGCTTACCAAAGAGCACCTTTATGTAAAGGAAAAAGGTAAACTCCGGCGGTTTGACCTAGAGCGGGTGCAGCGATTAGGGGTTGAACACCGCCGATGGTGGTTTCCGGTAGTTGCCGGAGGTATTTTGGCTCCTCTTAGCTTAGTAGCCATCCTCCTTAACCTTTATAATCCTTGGTGGCTAATTAGTCTGTTGATGGGAGCAATGCTACTGTGGTATTGGGGAGCTACCCGACATGCTGTGTTAGCCATTCACCAGCACCATCACCGACAAGATATTCTCCTTTCAGTAGTTACCCAGAATTTACAAGCATTTATCCGGTTTACTAATCGCTACCTTCGTCGGGGTTTACTTTCACTATATATTCAGGCTGAACCTAGCGATTGGCAAATGGCTCAACAAAAGGGGTGCTATGCTCCAAACGTACTGCAAGAAAAGGGTTTTATTTCGGCGTATACTGAGTTACCTAAGGTAATTACAGATAATGAACTGTGGTTAGCAATTAACCCATCTGGTCTCGCTCAACCTATTCAATACCAAACAGAAGGCAACAAACTTGTGCCCCGTATCTATGGTGCTATCCCGCTGTCCGCCATTTCTCTAGTTTCGGCAAATAATGCGTAAGATAGGGGGTTTGAATTTATACCGCCGATATAGACAATATTCTGCCAAAGACCAGCGAAATTTTTGACATATTTGCTCTAGTAAACAATGTGGGCTACCTTTCGGCTACTATGAATCAAGCCGTTCAGTGGACTCCTTATAAGGCCGCGTTTACCAGCCATGTTACCTACCAAAACCCACTTTACGAAGTAGACGCCTTTTACGCTGAATTCATCTCTCCCAGCAACAAGAAAAAGAAGATTCATGGCTTCTGGGATGGTGGTATGAATTGGTATATCCGATTTATGCCCGATGAATTAGGAAATTGGCAGTATCAAACCAGCTGCTCGGACCCCGCTAATGCTGGACTGCACCAACAGATGGGTACTTTCACTTGTGTACCTAATACTAGTTCGCTACCTATTTATCAAAAAGGAGCCATTACGCACCACTCTGGAGATTATCATCTTAGCCACACCGATGGCTCGCCCTTCCTTTGGGTTGGTTGTACTGCCTGGAATGGCTTACTAAAATCTACCGACCAAGAATGGAGCACCTATCTGAAACACCGAGCTGATAATCACTATACGGTAATTCAGTGCATAGCTACTCAATGGCGGGGCGGAGATATGAATAATCATCTTCAGACTGCGTTTACTGGGCAGCAGCCTATTCAGTTAAATCCAGCCTTCTTCCAACATATTGATCAGAAAATTAGTAAGGTTAATGAATACGGATTGGTAGCTGCTTTAGTGCTACTGTGGGCATTACCTTACGGCGAAGGCCGAGAACTGAGTCCGGGATTTCAATTGCCTCAAGCAGAGGCTATATTATTAGCTAAGTACCTAGTTGCCCGATACGGGGCATATCATATAGTCTGGTTACCCGGTGGCGATGGCTTGTACACTAGTATTTACGAAAAACGCTGGAAGAATATCGGACGAGCAGTGTTTGGTGAAAAGCCTCCCGGAGTAGTAGCGTTACACCCCATGGGCCGATCTTGGGTAGGTGATACTTATGCTGAAGAAGATTGGGTAGATATCATTGGATATCAGTCGGGGCACAGTTCTGATCAATCTTCGGTAGAGTATATCACTCGGGGGCCAGCTACCCAACAGTGGGGCCGACTACCCCCTCGCCCTACTATTAACATGGAGCCTTGCTACGAAGAAATATTTCAAAGCATTACGGCTAACGATGTACGTGATGCTGCTTACTGGAGTTTATTTAGTACTCCGGTAGCCGGAATAACCTACGGTGCCAATGGCATTTGGCCTTGGATTCGGGAAGGCGAGACTATCTTGAACCACGGAGAATTGAGCCGTCAGCCGGTGCTCACCTGGAAAGAGAGTATTACCCTACCTGGCAGCCAGCAAATAAGCTACTTAGCAGAATTTATTCAACCGTTCGAGTGGTGGAAACTTCGCCCGGATACTTCGCTGCTAATCAATCAGCCCGGTGACCAAAACTACGCTAATTTTGTGTCAGTGGTGCGTACCGAAGACTACAGCATCCTACTTTTATATATTCCTCATTCAAATAGTACATTAAAAATAGATAATACTCGTCATTTAGCCTACGAAGCCCAGTGGTATGACCCAATAAGAGGTAAGTATTTTAGTAAAACTACGCTAAGTTCTACCAATATAATCTGCATCACCCCTCCTATCACCGAAGTATTGGTACTCGTTCTACAGTCATTTAAGTAAACCCAGCTTTTTCTTCTCATTCCTTACATCAAACAGAAAACCACCAAATACGATCATTTTACCCTATTTGGCGGACGTAGCTTTGTAGCAATGAGATGCAACTACTATTAGGATTAAATGAGATTATTAAGCATTCCTGCCTCTTTTTCTATCTTCTTACTATGTTTCTCTCACCATAGTCTTTTTGCTCAGACTTTTTATTACAGCCGAAGTAACGGAAGTTGGAAAGACCCAAACACTTGGTCTACAGTAAATCATACTGGGGCAGCGGCCACCAATGCTCCCGGCGAAACTGCTAGCAACGATATTGTAATCATCGGGGCGGGGCATGTAATAGATTATAATGCCGATGATAATACCAGTAATGCGGCTACTATCAGTACGCTATCAATAGGTCAATCGGGAACAGCCGGTTATCTTCGTTTCCCGTTCGCCAATTTTAGCAGCGGTGACGAAAATGAACTTACTGGCGATTACGACTTAATTGTTACTGGCAATGTAACCATTGGGGTTGATGGACACTTAGTTACCACCCGAGGCGGAGATCAATATCCAGTAGGGGTAACCATGAACGGTACTGCCGCCGACCGAGAAGATCATGATATTTTTATTGGGGGCAACTTATCCAATGCAGGTACTATTGATCTTCAAAACGACATTAATACAGACTACGAAGTACATCTACATTTTATAGGTACATCAAATCAAACCATTTCCGGTAGTGGTATTTGGGATACTTATGATATTACTTACAACAATACCGGGACATCTAATAATCAGATTATTAATCGATCCGCCGGTTTTACTGCTTCGGTGGTCGTTGGTCGCTCTACTTTTGTCCGAGGTACTTATGTGCACGAGAATGGTGGAACCTATAACAATCAAAGTACCGCCAACGATGGTACTGACTACAGTGATGTGTCATTCGTTATCGAGGATGGGGTGTTTAATATGGCGAGTACTACCACCGGAAACCCTGATGTTATACTGACCAACGGAAGTATTACGGTAACCGGAGGGCGATTTAACGGGGGGCATAATGGTATAGGTAGTGGTGAGGCCGTCAATATTCAGCTAGACGGTAATGTAACTGTATCTGGTACCGGAGTACTAAACATTGGAGATGGTAATCCGGGTACCACTACTTTTCCTACCGATGGCACATTAACCATTGGCGGAAACAGTTCTTCGGTAGACGGCTCTACCCTTTACACCCACAACCTCGTCTTAAGTGCCGGAGCTAATCTGAGTATTGATAATGGCGCAGCGGTTTCAGTTGGTAGCGACACCGGAGGTAGTATTACTTTAAACGGAGTAACTGGTGATGGGTCTACGCTAACTATTAGTGGAGCTACTACTGAGCTTACCGTCTACAATAAAATTTTACTCGGCGAAGATTGCGCGTTTACCATTAACGATGGTGATGTAGAAATCACTCCGGCGGTCACCCTGGTTGGCAATCCAGAGTCACTTCACCTAAACGGTGATAATGCTTCGTTTACTATGCTCGGTGGCACATTGGATGTAATGGCCAACAGCAACGATAGAAATGACGACGACGACGCGCTCGTTCTGCGGGGCGCAAATACATCGGCAGATATTCAGGGCGGAACGGTAGTACTGGGGAACACTAC
>CAKZPJ010000582.1 GCA_937138955.1 uncultured Flammeovirgaceae bacterium
ATATTTTGATGATAATGCGCGCGTAGGGCAGAATGGACAATGTGTAAAAATCACTACTCACGCTAACTTTTTTCTGTTTAGTGGCTGAAGTAAGCGATTATTACACCCTACGGAAGTTTTTTTGAAATTATCTGAATGAAAGAGGCCGCAGGAGTTATTCAGCTGGCAAAATTGAAGAGATGCAAGACTAATTGTACTGTCTACAAACGGTAAAGTGGGACGGCCTGCTCCAAGACCTCTTCCATAGTATCAATAGGAATATCTTTGGTGGGGTTTATGGATAACACCTTGATGCGTTTGCGACCACCACTTTCTAGGGCTGAATGATCCAGGTAGCGTCCTTCCACCATGCCCACGTAGGGTACTCGAGTGTGCCGGTCAATTGAAAGGTAGCATAGCATCTTCTTACCATAATTGAAGAATGGATCACGAAACTTCCAAGTTTCACTAATCTGAGGATGATAACTCAGAATAATATCCCGTAAAGAAAGCAAGCAAATTCGGTTAGGCTCTATCTACTTTTCATAATACTCATCTAAAACCTTCATATTTTATAAATAATATAAATATTGTTATAATTATTTCGTTATATTGATTAAATTAGCAGAGGACGAAAAATAGTCGACTTGGAAATGCTAAGAAAAGCTAAAAATTTTACGAACTACTACCTTCGCTATAACCTCTACTTCAAACAAGAAGTTAAAAAAGTCCTGGAACACAAAGAATGGGACAGCAGTCAACTTCAGCACTGCCAAAATGAAGCATTTCTTTCGGTATTACATCAAGCGGTTAAACGATCTCCTTTCTATCAAAAACTGTATGCTACCTACGGAGTTGATATACAAAATATTAAGTCTGTAGACGATATAGCTGACTTACCAATCATTACTAAAAAAGAGGTAAGAGAGCACTTGGAGTCAATATACATTGGTAATCCTTGGGTTAAAACCAAGGGGCATACCAGTGGTACTTCAGGTACTCCACTAGTAGTGTATCGGGATTATCGGTCAACCTTGAAAGAGGGGGCGTACATTTGGGCACAGCGAGCCATGTTTGGTTACCAACCTGGCATGAAAACGGTTTCTTTACGAGGTATTCTTGACCGACGGCAAATGAAGCAGTACGATCCACACGCGAACTGTTTGTACTTGTCTAGCTTCAATCTGAGAGAAGAAAATGCCGACTGGTATTGTCAGCAGATTCAGCAGTTTGAGCCTTACGCAATTTTAGCTTACCCCAGTTCGGTAGAGATTTTAGCTAATTTCTTTCAAAGCCGAGATTTAACATTGAACGTACCGTTAATCTTTACCTCATCGGAGCAGGTATACCAGCACCAGCGAGAGAAGATAGAAAAGGTATTCAATACCAGAATAGTAGATTGGTACGGAAATGCTGAACGAACCATTGCCTTAGAGCAGCGTAAGGATAATCAGTACTACGAATTACCATTATACTCAGTAAATGAATATGAAGAGAACAGAACAATCTCTACGAGTTTAATTTCTACCTCGTTTCCACTCATTCGGTACCAGGTAGACGATACAATTATTCCTTGCAAGGATCGGAGCAATTATCAGGTTGAGGCGATTGTAGGGCGATACGATGATGTACTGCAGTTACCCGACGGGACTAAAATTGGCCGTATTGGCGCAACGTTCTCAGATATTGACGGACTGGAATTAGCGCAAATTCACCAAAAATGCCGAGAGCAGTTTACAATCAACTTGGTTGTCAACGATCATTTTAGCGGACACGGCTTAGAGAAGATGAAATCAAGGCTAAGTAATTTAGCGGGAAACCAACTACAGTACGATATTGTTTATGTGCAGGAAAGCGATATCATAAGAACCAAAGCCGGTAAATTTAAACTAGTCATCAGCAGTACAACTTAAACAATCACCCAAAGCGTAATTGTTTAGAATGTATCTAGTACTTCGTAGTCAATGGGTTTAAAGGAATAGTTATTTGATTGTTCGGCTGAGCAGGCGGTTAATCCTACCACGAGATCCATTTCTGCTTTTAATACTACATAGTCACCAGCTTTAGAAAGGGGAGGGTCTACTGATAGCACACCATCTGGAGCAAATTGAACATTCATAAATATATTGAATGCTGTAGGTATCTCATCGGGAGTGATACCGTATTTTTCTAAATTGGTATGCAAGTTCTCAAAGCAGCTAGGGTGATAATCGGTAGTGCCGTAGATAATTTTGAAAGTCTCAGGGCTGCAAGGGGCTAGCAAAAAATCGTTGCGTCCGTTCGTATCCTCAATTATCTCAAACATAACACTGCTCCGATTACTGTATAGCGAGTGCCCTTTCGTAATTAGCAATGTGTTACAGTAGTCTAGCGTTTTTCCAGACGAAAGCCACTCCTTTTTGTCATGCTGATTAAAACAAACCATATCCGAAACCTGCTCACCAGTAGGGTCGGTTACCCGTAGGTACTGGCCTTTTTTCACTATAAAAGCGGCCCCTGATTGCGGGGCTATCCGATTACTCATCACGATTATCTTGGTGTAAAAACGGACACTTCCAGGCTGAAGAAACTTTTCGGCCACTGTACTGCCGCGCTTCGGTAATAGTACCAAAGTCGGCCGCCATCGGATTAATTTGACCTTGTAGGCTTTGGTCTCGCTCTCTAATAACTTTTCGCATCTTTTGATATTTACCTTCCGCCTTTAAAATGTCAAATTGACTATGCAGGTTAAACACTAAAGCAGGATTGGTAAACCTTCGAGCCAAGCGCGAACTGTTGGCGTGCAACCCAATGATAAAAAAGGCAGTTTTAGCAAAGCTAAATCCAAATTCTTTACTATCAGGATCATGAGAAACCGAAGAATCCCACGGCTGATCGTCTAGGCGATGTAAGACAGATAATTGCTGCCAGAGAAGTTTCTCGAAGCGCTTTTCTTCCATTGATCGTGGCTGCTCAAAGATTGCAACAAATGTTGTAAAGTTACTGTCTAAAGTTTCTCTTTCTGCAATAAAATTGTGAAGATCTGGTGCCATTGTTTCGGCTGCTTCAGTACTGCCTAGCTCGTTATAATAGCCCATTCGGTAGACATTGGTATTAAATGCGGCTTTAGCCCCCAAACAAGGATATTGTTGGTTTAGCACAACGCTCCTAAATTCCTCTTCAATAGAGGAAGGAACTGATTTTGAATGAGTTTCGGTAAAATTCATTAGAACTGAGTAAAAGGAAAAATTCTATAAAATGATGATGGTCTATCATCGTATATCGTAAGCAGTAGCTGATATAAAACAGCTGGTTTTACCTATTATTTTGTGATATTTTATAATTTAACTTATAATTAATATAAATACTAAGATTTTATAATAAATTTATTTAAACTTTTACTAAGTATTTGTGCTAACGTGATGATTTATTATCTCTGTTTTGCTTGTTATTTTTACTCAAGTAGTTAGAGAATTTTACTTGAGTATTTATTTTTGTAACGTAGACCTTTAAATAACATGCTGTCTTTATAATATGTGTCCGCTAAAGCAGTAGGCGTAACTTGAAGAATAGCTGTGCTTGTATAAACTAATGTGAATATTCGGTGCATTCTATGTTTGGCACAAAGTATCTGAAAGCGTGTGCTATCCAATACATATCCTTTAGATATACAAGGCAGCCTAATAGTAGAAACACCAATTCTAGCGTTTGGCTAATGCGATCATGTCCTTAGGATTTATTATATCTTTCTCGTAACCACCCACGGTAGCTTGAATCATAGCTAATCCGATCTGAGTAGTACTTACCACATAATTGGGTACAAGGATTTTTACGGCCTTCACGAGCCACATGAAGTAGTCGTACATAAACTGGTATCCCTTTGTGCGGGACTTTATCCCCCGAAGAGGTAAGAGAACGCCGGGGCGAAACATAAATGCCTGCCGGAAGCCCATTTGAAGTATATCATTTTCAGCTTTACCTTTTACTCGAGCCCACATCATACTGCTCGTTTCCGAAGAGTCGGAACCCTGACCTGAAACAAAGATAAAAGTCATTTCCGGATTATTTTTATAGAGTACTTCTGCCAGTGCCATCGTATACTCGTAAGTAATTTTGCGGTACTGATCTTCCTTCAGCCCAGCAGCACTAATTCCTAAGCAGTAGTAGCAGGCATCATAACCTACTAAACTTTCCTTCATTGAAGTAAAGTCGGAGAAATCTTGGTGAAGAATTTCTTTAAGCTTATGATGGGTTATTCCGACAGGGCTTCGACCAAAGGCTAACACCTCATTGATGGCTTCATGGTCTAAGCACTCGAGCAAGACTCCTTTGCCAATCATGCCTGTAGCCCCCGTAATGATGACTTTCATAGTGATGCAGTAGTTAGGTTGAGTATTTTACTATGGTTACTTACGGGTAATGAGAACGTAAAGATGCTATCATCTTATTTTAGAGATTGCAACTCAGCTTTCAGATTATCTCGTGCAGGTTGCTCATAATTCTCATAGAAAATATCTGTTTTAAAGATTCTATCCATTGCCAGGAAGTTCCGAAACATCTTCTTTCGTCCTCTTCGGTAGAGAAAACCGGGGTAGATAGCGTACTCCTTCCGGATGTTCCTGGTGTATTCCTGATAGATACTCGGACTTTCGCCCAGGATAGCCAGATCAAAGTCTAGCAGGTAGTTAGTATCAGAGTCATTGTTGGGTAAATGGTTTTGGGTAGCTACAATCTGGGTGTAGCACTTGGTGATTTTATCGGTAGGTACTCACAGTTGAAATAACCGTTCTTGAGCAATATTTGCACTTTTCAGTTCATTGTCTTTTTGGGTTGCATCGTAGACAATATCATGGTAGAAAATACTGAACAGCACTGTATCCGGATCGAGTAATTTATTATGATACTTCGTAGTGTGATCTACCATACACTTCATATGAGTTAAGTCATGATAGTGCCGCTTCTTGTTAGTATAGCCTCTCTTAATTTCTGTCCATAGCGCGCGGACTAGTTGATTATCGTTGGTATACTTCGTGGCTAGATTTTGCCAGAAAGCTACTGTGTGTTCCATCGTACGATTTTTTCTTAGACGTATGAATCATAGCGGTGCGAAAGGATTACCGAAAAATTATTCAGCCGATTTTGTTATCTCGCTCTCGGAGATCGGAAGCAAGCGGGAATCTTCCACAGTAGCGGTGCGGTGTCCGGCAATTTTGAGGTACTCTTCATCTTGGGCAAATGCCAAGAACTTGGCTACTGATTCGTGTTCTACTAACAGTACAGCATTCCATTTCTCCTGTTTCGAACCGATTAAAAAGTGTCCGCTATTACCGTAAAATAGAATGCGGCTCCCTGCCTTTTTTAGCAGTGGCGTAGTATAATCGATGTAGAGTTGATAAGCCTCTTCTCCCGAAATTTCCTTCTCTGGTTGTATCGATGCTAATTCCGAGTAATCAGCCACCGTCTTAAATCTCAATAAGTTGAGCATCACTACTGGTCCTTTACCATGAAAATCCTGGTAAAATTTCTTTCCGGCTTCAATGGTCGCTTCAATATGGTTTCCCATGACTTTCTTGTGAGGGTTGATCAGTCAAGTCTAGGTAATAAATAAGTGTGACCTACGGTTATTGCTAGTGCTCATTCAACTATATAATTTACTTCGCTAGCCTTTTGCTTAGTGCTTCAAGGGATACTCCTTTAGTTTCGGGCATTTTGAATTTTACCCACAGAAGTTGCCAGACCATCATAACACTAAAAAACGCAAAGACAATCCCGGGGCCAACGGTTGAAAAGAGTACTGGTATGAACGAAGGAATCATGGCGGCCAGAACCCAGTGAACAGAAGATCCGAAAGCTTGACCCGAAGCTCTCAGGTGGTTAGGGAATAGTTCTGAGATAAATACCCAAATTACCGTTCCCTGACCCATTGCGTGAGCGAAAACAAAAATAAATAGAAATATTACGACGGAAATTCCTTCCCAGTTGAGGAAGAACGCCATCGAAATCAGAGCCAAAGAAATGATGTAGCTAAATGAGCCGATATACATCAGGCGTTTTCTTCCCCACCGATCAATTAAAGACATGCCAATCATCGTAAAAACTACATTGATAAATCCAATACCTACGCTGCTTAAGAATGCAGCACTTTTACCTAAACCGGCTTCTTCTAGTATTCTGGGAGCGTAGTACCAAAAAGCATTAATACCGGAGAACTGATTGAAGAAGGCAATAAAAAATGCCAGCAAGAGTGGGCCGCGATATTTTTTCATAAAGATACTTTCGGCATGAGTGGGGGTATCGGCCGTAATTTCCTCCGCAAAGGCATCAAAATTTCGTGATGGATCTACTATGTGCAAGACATTTATTGCTTCTTCTTTACGCCCTTTTATCAGCAGCCATCTAGGACTTTTAGGTACGCTAAACACAATCAAAGTGTAGAGTAGTGCCGGAAATGCCTCAACGCCAATCATCCAGCGCCAAGCGTACTCACCAACGTCTCTCAACAAATAGTTTGAAATGAATGCGATCAACACTCCGAGCACAATACTGAACTGATACATAGCCACCAGTCTTCCCCGATCTTTGGCGGGAGAAATCTCAGAAATATAGGCGGGGGCTGCAATAGTGGAAGCTCCTACTCCCAGACCGCCGATAAATCGGAAGAAAGCAAAAGTGTAGGGATCGTTTACTAAAGAGGAACCTACCGCTGAAACAAAATATAATATGCCAATTCCTATCAGGGTATTTTTCCTACCAAAACTGTTAGTTGGAATACCGCCAAAGATAGCTCCGGCTACGGTTCCCCACAGGGCCATTGCCATCACCACGGTGCCGTGAAAAATATCTGACGATTGCCAGAGTTCTTGCAACTGCTGATCTGCTCCCGAAATTACGATAGTATCAAATCCAAACAGAAATCCGGCTAAGGCAACGGAGAGCGACCAGATTAGAATTTTATTATTCTCTAGCATATTTTACTCACTGAAATACTTTTGACGGGTAATATACTATTACTTTATTACGATGAGTCGGATTTGGCTAGTTATTCGCTGGTTTGAGCAGGGGAGTGGGTTCAATAGAGCCATTAGTTGATTTAGAGGGTGGCTTGTAGCTATTCTTCCAACAGCGCAGGAGTATCTAGCAAAGGATCGGGATTATAGAGTGCTTGGTACCAGGCAACAGTAGAGGCGTACCACGTCCAGATATTAAGCGGTAGATAGGCTCGAGCCAATTGCTTATCTCCTTCACGAGCTAACTGATAGCTACGTAAAGCAACCAGTGCATCGCCTTGGGTCCAAAGGGCAGCCAGCCAGGGGCTACGCTTGCGAAAGTATACCCAGCCAAACGTTACGAAGATCAACCAATGAACTCCCTGCAAACGCAGCAGTGGCTGACGATTAGGAAAACGCTTAGGGGAATTGAGCAGACGGAGGGCCGCCCAAATTAGCGCAATATTATTCAGTGGCCAAGCCACGCCAAATAGCCAAGAAGGCGGCGACCAAGGGGGCGTTTTCTGAGACTCGTACTGCTCATCTGATTGCTGAGGATCACCACCACTTAAGCGACCAAGAATACTCGCTGCTATTAGGAAAAGAGCACCTTGCCACCAAGTAAACTTTTTCTTGCGGGAGGTCGATGAAAAAATAGGATTCCGTTTCATAGGTTAAAAAATTGTTTAGTGTATAACTGATAAGTGCTGAATTGTTTGATAGTTATAGCGAATTTAGGCGGTGCAAAAATCCTGACTTCTACTAACCAGACAAATACCCCCATTTGGTTAGTTCATCAGCATCTTCCATAACCTTGGTTCCTCCGTCGTACATTAAAATGATTTTGGTCGTAATATCCAACACATTCCGGTAGTCGTGGTCGGTAACGATGAACCCCTTGGTTTCACTCTGCTTTTGAATAATTTCCTTTATCTCGTCTTTGTAAACCGGAGCTACTCCGTTAAACGGTTCATCCAGTAGCGAGAATTTACTGTTCGCATAGACCGTAAGTAGAATTTCTAAAACCCTGATTTCACCACCCGAGAGTTCTTTGCTTTTCTTGTGAAGATGAGGTTTAACTAGAGAGTGGCTTTTTATAATGTTTGCGTAGGTTGGTTCACACATCATCGAGATGATAGCAGACACTTTTAGGTGACTGGGTAGATAACTTTCTTGGGGTAAGTAGCTAATCTGTTGATTATTATCGGAGATGTTGTTGATAATTTGGTCGCCTATCTTTACCATTTTACTTTCGGCGGGCATACAACCGAAAATTATTTTTAGTAGGGTAGATTTTCCCGAACCATTTCTACCGAGTAGGCCAATGATCTCTCCTCTTTTGCAAGCAACGAACACATCGGTTAGAATGTGCTTGGTTCCGAAACTCTTTATGATACTATCTGCTTGAAGCTCGCTCACAGTAAAGCAATTACCCCATTGACGATGAATACGTTAGCAATGCAAGCTGCCCACAGCACGATTTTGCTGATACCAAGGTTGTAGTAAAAATAGTACTCATTAGCATACCGAAGCTCGTAAACGAAGAACTGAAACAACGGAAGGATGAACAGGTAAGCCAATCCCGCATTAGTGCTGAAGGCCCCTTCGTTCACACTACTTCCGAAGAAACCTAGTAATAACGAAATGATGACGGCTGGTAACAATAGCTTTCTCTGAAACACCCAGATGTACCGAACTCTTCTCACCGCTCAGGTCTGGCTACTCATTACCTACATCACGCTTTTCACTTTCTTGTACCAACGGTTCGTCTTCATATTTAGCTTTATACTTCTCGTATAGTCGCTGTTGCATAGCCGGAAGAGTAATTTCCCTTCCATCAATAAAGGCTTTAGTAATTCGGTTGGTCCGCATATCTAAAGCATCGCCTTCGGAGACAAATAATGTGGCGCTTTTTCCTTCCTCCAGTGTGCCGTAGCGGTCGCCGATACCGAGGATTTGGGCATTACTTTGGGTAATTAACTGTAGGGCAGCTTCTTTATCAGCCCCGTGAGCAGCGGTAGTACCCGCTATAAACGGCAGATTTCGAGCACTCGCGTTCATGCCTCGTTCGTAGCCTAGCCCTACCGTTAGCCCCGCTTCTTGTAACTGATGGGGGAGCGCATAAGGTTGGTTCACCGGATCATCGGGGTGGTTAGGTAGTACGTGGGTGTTGCTGACAATAACAGGAATGTCTCTAGCTTTCAAAAAGTCTTTCACTAATAGAACATCACCGCTGCTAATTAGTACGATGCGTTGCACATTACGATCTTCGGCAAAGCGGATACTTTCAATAATTTGCTTGGCCTCATTGGCATGAATGTGTAAAGCTCTTGATCCATTAAATAGGCCACCCAATGCTTCTAGTTTCAAGTTTAGCTCCTGAGGTTTATCCATCTCCAGGTAGGCAGTAGCATCGGCAAAAAGCTCTTCTAACATTCGGCGTTGCTCATCGTACTGTTCGTTCTTCACTCGCCTTACCGTGTAGGTGGTACGATCGAATTTCTGGCGGAATCGACCGGGCCAGTTTATGTGCATCGCATCGTCGGACTGTACTACGGCATCCTCCCAGTTCCAGGCATCAAGTTGCATTACTGACGACGTGCCGGGAATGATACCGCCTTGCGGAGTGGTCTGCGCTAGTAGAATACCATTAAAGCGCAGCGTAGGAATAACTTCCGAATCGGTGTTATAGGAAATTACGGCTCGGATATTGGGGTTTAGGTTGCCCCGCTCAGCTTCATCTACCGTAGCACTCACCGCCCCAATTTCTTTTAGCCCAACCGTAGTATTAGGAAGAATAAAACCCGGATAGATATGCTGGCCCTCCGCCGGTAAAACTTGGTAATCAGACAAATCCATATCTTCCAATACGCTGGTTTCAGCCACCATTTCTATTTTTCCATCTCGGAAAGCCACCGCTCCGTTTTCTACAACTTCGCCATTGCCCACGTGTACAGTAGCTCCCGCCAAAATAATCGGTTGCGATTGGGGCTCACCAGGAGAAGGAACCTGAGCGAAAGTGGATAGGCTGATAATAAAAGCGATAAAGGTTATATAGTATTTCATGATTATCTCTTTGTTTTTGTGTGTTCAAGTATTCACGTGTTCGTGAGATCTTACACAAGTACACGAACACCTGAACACACGAATACACTTTGGTTTTAATGAATATGTTCTGTATGACCGAACCCAATATCTTCACAGTGAAACAGTTGCTGAATAGTGCGACTGGCCGACTGGGTTGAAGCCCCGTTCTTCTTGGCATTCTGCATTTTCTGCACTAATCGGGCGCGTTGTTCAGCTACCCATTCTTTCTTCTCTTCATTGGTTTCTATGTCGTAGTAGACTTTACCATCTACCATTGTTTTCTCTGCTTGAGCGTAGATAGAAAGTGGGTTGTCGGTCCAGAGTACCAAGTCGGCATCTTTGCCCACTTTGATGCTGCCCATCTGATCTTCTAGGTGAAGTAGCTTAGCGGGGTTTAGGGTAACCATTTTCCAGGCGTCTTCTTCCGACATTCCTCCGTACTTCACTGACTTAGCGGCTTCCTGATTTAGTCGGCGAGCCATCTCAGCATCGTCGGAGTTGATGGCTACGGTTACTCCGGCCATATCCATCAGGGTAGGGTTGTACGGAATAGCATAGCGCACTTCAAATTTATAGGCCCACCAGTCGGCAAATGTAGAACCGCCCGCTCCGTGTTCGGCCATTTTATCGGCTACTTTGTATCCTTCCAGAATGTGCGTGAAAGTATTAACATCAAAATCAAATTGGTCAGCTACGTGCATCAGCATATTGATTTCAGATTGTACGTAGGAGTGGCAGGTGATAAAGCGTTCGCTATCCAATACTTCCGCTAAAGCTTCCAGAGCTAGGTCGCGACGGGGAGCTGAGGTTTGTGCTTTCTGGCGAGTGGACAAAACTTCGTACTCTTTCCAAGCCTGATCGTACTCCTTCGCGCGGGTGAATGCATCTAAGAATACCTGCTCAACACCCATACGAGTTTGCGGATAACGGATAGAACTGTTATTACTGGAGCGTTTTACGTTCTCGCCCAGTGCAAACTTAATATGTTCATCGGCTCCCTCAATCAACATATCCTGCGGAGAAGCACCCCAACGCATTTTCACCAGAGCCGACTGCCCCCCAATGGGGTTAGCCGAACCGTGCAGCAGTTGCGATGCCGTTACTCCGCCCGCCAACTGACGGTAAATATTAATATCATCGGATTCTACTACATCTTTCATGCGTACCATGGCCGAGTTGGTGGCTACGTCATTTACGCTGGAAAGGGCAATGTGCGAGTGCTCGTCGATAATACCGCTGGTTAAATGCTTACCGTTACCATCAATTTCAGTAGCTCCGCTAGCCGAAAGGTTCTGCCCAACTTCGGCAATCTTACCATCGCGCACCAGTACATCCGCAT
>CAKZPJ010000583.1 GCA_937138955.1 uncultured Flammeovirgaceae bacterium
CACTTTCGTTCTCTTTATATAATTGAAACCTTGAAGGCAGTTCTTGCTTAGGCCAGTAGTTATTGCTCAGGTCAATATCTGCTGTTTCTTCAAATGGATCGAGTACAATAGAAGTAACTTCTTTTTCTGTATTAAATACTTTGGATATGTTCTCTGCATTGCGTCTCCAAATTTCAGCAGGGATACGTTTCACTTCCCTTGAGCCATCAGCATAAGTAAATTCCACTAACAGCGGAGTTACCAAACCACCTTCGTTTTTAAAAGTCACTTCGTACAGATTTTTTTCTCCATAATTTCGGCGAATCTCATCATCATTCGTACGGTTGCGGAACTCGCCAAAGTAACGGTCATCGGTATTGGTAACTGTTATTTCCTGCGGAGCATCCGGCCAGTTTTTAGCATTTTCACTTTCTTCATTAGTTTGACTCATGGTGCTCTCATCAGCCGAAACCGCTTTCTCTACCTCAGTTTCGGGGTTAGCAATACGGTACCATTTCACATCATCCACTGCTACATCTACGTAATCGGTGGTGTAGAACCAGCCACGCCAGAACCAGTCTAAATCCACTGCCGAGGCATCTTCCATAGTGCGGAAAAAATCGGCTGGGCCAGGTTGCTTAAACTTCCAACGTTCAGCGTATTCTTTAAACGCGGCATCAAATAATTCAGGACCCATAATGGTATTACGAAGCACGTAGAGTGCAGCGGATGGCTTGGCGTAAGCGTTATAACCAAACTGAGTAATCTGCTCGGAATTGGTCATTACCGGACGAATAAAATCTTTATTGCCCGACATATAATTCCCAATAGTTTGCGGAGTACCAAACCGGATTGGCATTTCAGGATAATATTCCTGAGAAGTCAGATTTTCCAAAAAGGTATTTATTCCTTCGTCCATCCACGTCCACTGCCGCTCGTCAGTATTCACAATCATCGGGAAGAAATTATGACCCACTTCGTGAATAATGACCGCAATCATGCCCCATTTTGTTCGGTCAGAGTACGATCCGTCGGGTTCGGGTCGGCCGAAGTTGAAACAAATCATCGGGTACTCCATACCAATAGAAGCCGCATGAACCGAGATTGCTACCGGATACGGATAGTCAAAGGTACGCTTAGAATAGTTTTCTAAAGTATTTTTAACCGCTAACGTAGATTCTTCCTCCCAAAGTGGGTTACCTTCTTTTGGGTAAAAAGACATGGCTAGTGGTTGATTATTATTCAGTTTAACGCCCATCGCGTCCCAGATGAATTTTCGAGAAGTTGCAAAGGCAAAATCGCGTACATTTTCTGCGCTATATTTCCAAGTCTTTTTACCCGATGATTTCGTCTGTTCATTCTCCCGCGCTTCCTCTTCGGTTACGATCATTACGGGTGTATCGAGAGTGCTACGGGCTTTTTGTAGACGTTGGCGTTGAGTAGAGCTGAGTACTTCTTTTTCGTTCTGAATTGTTCCAGTAGCTGCCACAATATGGTCGTCGGGTACGGTAATTTCTACTTCATAGTTACCAAACGTGAGCGCAAACTCCCCTTGCCCTAGAAACTGCTTGTTCTGCCAGCCATTCAGGTCATCATATACCGCCATGCGGGGAAAAAACTGGGCAATAGTGTACAAATAATTATCGTCTTCAGGAAAATACTCGTAGCCCGAGCGACCCCGATCCATCATTCGGTCGTTAATGGGATACGACCAATCTACGCTAAACGAAAACTGCTCATCCGGTTGTAGTGGTTTGGGCAGTAGCACCTTCATCATGGTCTGGTTGATAATATATTTCAACGACTTACCCTGAGCATTTTTAACCGACTTTATAGTATAGCCACCGTCAAAATCATCATCATACATCACTCGCGATTGAAACAATCGGGTATTGATAGAGTCGCGTACTCGGGAGGTTTCTACTTGCGGAGTTGCTGAACTGGCCGCTCGCATATTTTGGTCAAGCTGTAACCACAAGTAGGTAAGCGGATCAGTAGAATTATTATGATACGTAATTGTTTCCGATCCGGTGATAGACTGATCTTCATCGTTTAGCTCTACCCTAATTTTATAGTCAGCCTGCTGTTGCCAGTACTTGTAGCCAGGAGCACCCGAAGCCGAACGATATTCATTGGGGGTTGGCAATTCGGGATCAAGTTGCTCAAACTTGCCCTGAAATACTTGGGCGGTAGCAGGAATAAAAAGCCATCCTACCCAACTGATAATCAGTAAATAAGCATATTTCATAATGCGCGTAATTTTCCATTTCAATTAATAACGTGCTAGTCTGCTAGAGTGTTATTACCTCCTTTTTTTAGCAAATGATGAAAATATGTGGAAAGGTTAAGATAAGCGCCAGACTTCTTCTTCCTTTTGTCTTCCCACCTGAAGCATCAACCGAGTTGGCCCAGGAACCAATACTAAACGAGTTAGATGATTAGGGTATTCGTCTACATCCACAATTACTCCCCCTTCGGCTGCGTGGTAGGTGACGGTATTATCTTCTTCCTTTTTTACGTACTTGTTAGCTAAATAGGCGGTAGGGAGGAGCACGTCATCATCAGGACACAGTTCGTCGTGTACATCAGCTAATATATCTTCTAAGAAATCGCCGTACTTTTCTAGCAACTCATCCTCTTCATCGTGGATTGCTTCCTCTAAATCGTCGTACTGAGCATTGTTATAGTCAATAGTAGCCAGTTTGTTTTTTTTCTCTACCAAAGCGGTTAATGCTTGTTCCAGTTCTTCGTTCTTCATGGGGTTTTTTCGTTATCTTTTCAATAATTTTAGATAAAATTCATAACATTTAACACAAGAAACAACGATAGGCTCTATAAATTATCTCTTCTCATTTTATGATGACCTAATCTCACCAATACTTATTCCGAAAAGAGTAGTTAGACCCCCTGAGAAATCAGTAAATTTTGTAAATTGCCTCTCCAAAAATTGCGTACTTCGCAACTATTTTTTTATTGATCTTCTAATATAAAAACCTTTTACTCTCAAGCATGGACCAAGCCGTAAAAACCAAAGCTGAGCAATGGCTCAATAGCAGTGCTATTGATGCTGATAGCCAATCTGAGATTCAACGCCTTCTTAATCAGGATAATGATACTGATTTGGTAGAAGCATTTTACAAAGATTTGGAATTTGGAACGGGTGGTTTGCGCGGAATCATGGGCGTTGGTTCTAATCGGATTAACAAGTATACAGTAGGTATGGCCACCCAAGGGCTAAGTAATTACCTTTTGAAAACGTATCCTAATGAGCAGATTAAAGCAGCAATTGCTCACGATAGTCGGAATAACAGTCGCTACTTTGCCGAGGTAACTGCCGACGTATTTTCGGCTAATGGTATCCAGGTTTATTTCTTTGACGGGTTGCGGCCTACTCCCGAGCTTTCGTACGCCATTCGTAAGCTAGGCTGCCATAGTGGGGTGGTTCTAACCGCTTCGCACAACCCCAAAGAATACAACGGTTATAAAGCATACTGGAACGATGGTGCTCAACTAGTACCTCCGCACGACAAGAATGTGATTGAAGAAGTAGACGCCATTGAAGGGTTGGAAGCCGTGAAGTTTGACCGTGATGATTCAAAAATACAAATGATCGGGGCGGATATTGATAGTAAGTATTTAGCTGATGTAAAAGGGTTATCGCTTTCGCCTGAAGCCATCAAAAGTCAGCACGACCTGAAGATTGTCTTTACTCCAATTCACGGTACCGGAGTTACACTAGTACCGCCAGCGCTTAAAGAGCTAGGGTTTACCAATGTACACGTAGTAGCGGAGCAGGCTGAACCTAATGGGAATGGGGATTTTCCTACCGTAGTTTATCCAAATCCCGAAGAAAGTGAGGCCTTAAGTATTGCCCTGAAGCAGGCAACCGAGATGGATGCCGATTTAGTAATGGGAACTGATCCCGATGCTGACCGGGTAGGTATTGCTGCTAAAAACTTGAATGGTGAGTTTGAAATACTAAACGGAAACCAAGCGGGTAGTATGCTCGTGCATTATCTGCTAAAAAAATGGAAAGAAGCCGGAAAGCTAGACGGAAAACAGTTCGTAGCCAAAACCATCGTTACCACCGAACTTATTCGCAAAATTGCCGAGCACTTTGAAGTTGATTGCTACGACACTCTCACTGGCTTTAAGTACATCGCTGCCCTTATTAAGGATAAGGAGGGACAGCAAACCTTTATTGGCGGAGGCGAAGAAAGCTACGGCTACCTAATTGGGGATTTTGTGCGCGATAAAGATGCGGTAGCTTCCTGCGCTATGATTGCCGAGATGACTGCCTACGTGAAAGACCAAGGAATGAGCCTGTACGAT
>CAKZPJ010000584.1 GCA_937138955.1 uncultured Flammeovirgaceae bacterium
TTTGTAATTAACGATTACTACTGGGTAGAACCAGTACTAAAAGCCGTCAACCGAATGCCTGCTCCCTGCTGGCTGGTCAGCACGGGGGTGGTATACACCACCATGCTCTACGAACGTACCATTTACCAACTGGTAACCGATTCGGTGCTTACTCACGAAACGGCTCGGCAGTGGCTGATAGAGCGAGCCGTACCTATGCATACCCGCACTCCTGCGGGGCTCAATTCGCTCCAGCAATACGTGCGGGGAAAGCAAGCCATTGGCATTGGCCACGATACGCTCTCTACCTTCACCTCCCGCTCGCGCATTACCCAATTTTTATTAGCCGGAATGGATTATCCCTTGGTGGCTTTTCAGTTAGATTCTAACCGGGCAACCCAGATTGTCCGGTACTTAGATGAAGGCTTCTCCGTGCTGGACGACGACTATACAGCGGAAGTAATCCGAGTGCTGGAATGGAGCTACGATCACCCGGAGGTAGCGCTGATAGGGTACGGGCGGGAAGATGTGGTAAGTAGTCTGGACTTGCTGGAGCAAGTGGGGAGGCGAAGCGACAATGCGGAGTGGCAGCAGGAAGTGAATACATTGGTGGATGACGTGCGGAAACTACTGAACTTACAGCAGGTGTGGGGCTTGTACTACTACGACTCACATTCGTATCAGGAATACTTACTGCTGAAGCTTTGCTCGGTGCGAGATAATCTACCTGCTCTTGACAATGAGCAGCAGTTGAAAGTATCGCAAGCCCTAACGGTGATCAACCGCTACCTGATTAACCTTTCCGACCTGAAAGACTATTACCAAGATATTAGTGAAGAGGTGGGTCAGTACTTTGATTGGGTAAGCGAGAGCGATTCCAGTCTTCAACTGGTCGCTTGGGTTCCTAACGAAGAGATGAGCCGTAGCACCCCCGGCTCATTAGGGCAACATTTGAGCGAACGGTTTCAGGATAAGTATCTGGCGGTAGGAGTAGGTATGTACCAGTTTGAAGAAGAGTCGATTCCACTGTCGCTTGAGCGGCGTTTCTGGGGAGTGGGATCGAGCGAAGAACCGGGAAACAGTGCGTACATCATTGACCTGCGAAAAGAAAATCTAAGCCCGGAGGAGATGCAATGGTTAGCCGACCGAATGTTTAGTCGCTTGCCGGGCGGAAGCCCTAATCTAGCAGAAGACTTTGACATCATCCTGCTGATCAATGTTCCCGATTCATCCGTATTTCGCTAGGGCGTGTAGACAGGTTAGCGTGACAAGCTGGGTGCATCAATCTGGTATGCACTCAGCTTTTTTTGTGAACTAGTAAAGCCATTTAAAAACCATTGACATGAAACATCAACGAACCTGGCTACTGGCTCTATTGGCATCAGGGGTTGCCCTGATCGTGGCGGTAGTCCAACGAAGGAATAATCGACAATGGACTAAACAAGTACGGAAGCTGCTTGCTTTAGCCCAACCTTCTAACGGCGTGTTTAACTACGACCAACTCGTAGGGTTGCCTGAGCCAGTACAGCGTTATTTTCGTCACGTACTGCCCGATCAACATCCCTATATCAACACCGTACGGCTGACCCACGGCGGTCGGTTTAGAACCGGGCCGAAGAAGGGATGGATTGCTATCAAAGGCGAACAGTACTTTACCACGAACCCACCCGGATTTATCTGGCAGGGACGTACTGCTTTATTTACTGCTATTGACAAACATATTGCCGGACGAGGAAATCTAACGGTTTCGCTGGCTTCCCTAGCGGAGGTTGTTAATATCGGTGGCTCTGCGTTTGACCAAGGGGAGTTACTGCGTTGGTTGGGGGAAAGTGTCTGGTTTCCTACGAATCTATTGCCAAGTGAACGGTTGAGTTGGTCATTGGTTGATGAACATACCTCGGAGCTACACTATCAGTACGATGGCTTATCGTTGCATTATTTGGTATCATTCAACGACATCGGGGAAATCATCCGGCTTGAAACTAAGCGATACATTGCTGAAAGTCAATTAGAAACCTGGGTAGGAGAATTATTTGACTACCAAACTATCAATGGCGTGAAGGTGCCCACCCGGATTCAGGCTACCTGGAAACTTCCCGAGGGAGATTATACCTACGCTAACTTTCGGCTGAAGCGGATTGAGTATAATCATTACCAGCTATTCTAACATCCTGACGTTCATTTTGCGATTAGCAGAGGTTGGGTGGCGTGAAAAACCATTTGTTTAATCACACTGGCGTGCAGTAAATGATCTAACAGCGTATGCGGTTGGTAACTCATTACCAGAATATCCGCTTCGTGCTGAACCAGAAACTCTTCAATGCCCTCACTAGGCTTATCACTCGGTACGGTGAATAAATGATGCGGAATACCTCCCCAGTAGCCATCCAATGCCTCCTGAAATTTCTGTTGTTCTAGGGTATATTCTTTATCGGTAGTATGAATATGCAGCGAATGAACCGAAGCTTCAAAGATACTGGCCAAAACTTTCACTACGTGTAGCTCAGTAAGCTGAGGGACTTTTTCAAGAGTCGTAGCGAGCACGATAGTTTTCAGAGGGGCAAAGCGGGCTTCTTCGGGAATAACCAATACGGGGAGTGAACTTTGCTTAACTACCTGAGTGGTTACACTACCCAACCAGGTTTTGGCTCCTTCGGCCCGGCGGGTTCCCATTACTATAAAGTCAACCTGCTTTTCTCGAGCTAATGCTTCAATGAGATCCACGGGTGTTCCTGATTTTACCAAACACTCATAAGGAACTTTAGGTGCGTAGAGAAAGTCGTGGTCAAGCTGCTGCATTTTAGCATCAGCTTCTTTTTCAAGCTCTAGATACAAATTGTGTGAGTATGGGGTAGCAGCCTCGACGGGCATACGCCAAGCGTGCAAAATAACTACTTCGGCTTTCGTTGCTTCGGCGAAGTCCAGTGCGTAGATGAGTGCGTTGTTGGCGGTGGCCGAGAAATCGGTAGCCACCAAAAGGCGTCGGATTGTTTTCATGGGGGTTGAAATTTTACTCATAATACGCATTTCTTAGGGCAGTAGCGATGATGCAGATCATTGGCAGGGGAGGGAGAACTACGTAACTTTTAGCTTTAACCAACGAGATTACGTTATGAAACCAGATCACTTTCCCCCGTACGCTAGCGAGTTGCAGAGCTTGTTGCTGCGCACAGATGAGTCACTATCAAATCTGCTAAGCCTGAATCCCAGTTTAGTTGTTGAAATAGTTCGTGCTGTTCTGCATACGGTTCGCCGTCAGTTAAAATTTGAGCAGTCACTATGCTTCCTCAATAAACTCCCATTGCCGCTGAAAGCACTGTACATCGACCACTGGGATACGCAAGAATCGGCAACTCAGTTAGAAACCTTAGAGGATCTGATGGACGAGATTGAAAAGGAATACCCTTACCTGATGCGGGATATTCAGCACGATCGTCAGCTGGTTCGGCAGACTTTCCTTACCGTAGGGAAGCTTACCGATTATCCGATCGACTTACCGATGAGTAAGCTAAGTGATTTCTCGAATCAAGAGAATGCGTCTGGCGTAGAGAGTCAACCATTTCAAATTAGAGAATACGAAACTACCGAAAGTAGTATCTGGCTATCCTAATAAACCTCTAAACATCAATGTTATGTATCAAGTAGAGATAAAAGAAGGAGTACGATTAGAGAACTACCGATCCTACGCCTCCCTGCTGCCCTCCTTCAATGCCTTTTATAATGAAGCTTTACTGCTAAAGCGATCCTTGCGTCGGCGTACTATCT
>CAKZPJ010000585.1 GCA_937138955.1 uncultured Flammeovirgaceae bacterium
AAATAGGCTTCATTTGCTAGAAAAGCCATTTGAGAATTTTGATGCGTTTGCCCTACATTGAAGCGGTTTAAAGTTTTTATAAAACTACCGAGTTACTAGCGGTGATTTTCAACACTTTATGAAGAAAATCTGGCTCAAATCTTTAGCGTAACTTTTGACTATCTTCTAAATACTTAAATATGCTGAAAACGAAGCAGTTCTGACAAAACAGATTCTAAAACTTTAAATCACTTCATTATTACTAACTTCTCGTATCACTAAATCGTTACGATAAAGTGTAGTTTAAGATTAGTCTAAATAACTGTACTTCAACTATTTAGATTCGATATATATAAGGTTAACATGAGTAAAGTTAGCCAACCAAATTCCATAAGGCTATCTACCCGCTGATAACAACATAGGTCACTTGTCAAGAAACTCTACTTCGGGGTCGCGTTCCTTTAAACGAATCAAATTGGAGGTATCGCCTAGCACTTCATCAACTAAGCCGTATTCCTGTGCTTCCAGAGCATTTAAAAAGCGATCTCTTCTAAAAAATGCCTCAATTTCTTGCCAAGTGTGATTGGTATTCTTACCAATTATATGGAAGAGCTGAGCTTGTATCCGCTCTTGCTCGCGGGTAGCAATTCGCACATCTTCGGTGTAGCCTTTGGCCCCTCCACCCGTAGGATGCATATGAATGGTAGCTTGAGCTAAAGCGTATCTTCGCCCCTCGGCTCCACAAGTTAGCAGAGCCGTACCCATACTTCCCGAAAAACCAACCGCCACAGTTGAGACGGGTGCCGAAATCATTTGCATAGCATCGTAAATTGCCATACCAGCGTATACGCTGCCGCCGGGCGACTGAATGTACATATCAATTTGCCGGGCTGGATCCTGACTATTGAGGTAAAGCAGTTGCGCCACAATTACATTAGCAATTTGGTCATTAATGGCTGTACCAAGAAAAATGATGCGTTCTTTCAGCAATAAGCTGTAGATGTCGTACGCACGTTCTCCTCTTCCGCTTTGGTCAATGACCATCGGAACGACACTGGATTGAATAGACATAAATAGAATGATTAAACCGTTAAATAATCAACTGATGAATGATAGCTGGTTTTCAGCACTAGAATAGGAATAGTATAGCTGCAATGTATACTAAATGGAGGGCTGTGGCGATTAAAACTTAAAGTACGATCGTACTTTGGTCTGAAATTTTTTATACGCGGAATCGCCGAATACTTTTTTCTGAACTTGGCAGATTTCCGCCCGAAACTGTTTCCGCCCGTATTCTCGGATGATCTGATAAGTTTGCTTCTGAGAAGCTACTCGCTCAGCAAGCTCGCCATCTATCTGCATTCGGGCTTCTATCAGTAAGCGGTCGCCCACATTACCTTGCGGATGGATATACTTTTCTATTCGTTCAGTTTCAATCAACGAAGTCCTCATAAGTCAGGGATTTTGTTTGTACTTGCTCTCGCACTTTTTCCAGACACTTATACTTTTGTACCGTAGCCGACCGCTCACTACCAAAGCCAAAGCGACTTGATAGTTCCCGCATAGAAAGTTGCTCGTAGTAAAATGACTGGAGCAGGTCCATGCATTTCTTTCCAGCTTCCTGCAAAAAGAGCCAGAGTTTTTCCGAAGCAAGTTGGTCTACCAAATTTTCACTAACATCGGTATTACCGAGTGATTCGGTTTTTACACTCTTTTCTTGCCCTTTCAGCCAGATGTTTCGGCTGATACCCAGAATATACGCTTTGTCACCACAAGTTGGCTCGAATTTATTGATCACTACCTTTTCGTAGTAGATAAGCAACGCTTCCTGAAAAGTGTCCTGAGCTTCTTCCAAACTACCGCCATTTCGGCTGATGAAGCGAGCCACTACCGGAAAAATATTCAGATACAACTGGGTAAACCTGACTTCTCTAGTTGTTTCAGAAGCCTCGATAACTTCAATTACTTTCATAGTCACTGTTGTTTACCTATAAGTTCCGATTTTTTGGAATATATCACCGGAAAAGTTTTAGTTTTTCTAAGAAGCTGTTTTAAAATTAGCTTATTCGTCTAATCATCAGAGGTAACATAGCGAGGTACACCATGCTTTGCGAATTCTTCCTGGTTTTTTATAGTCCATAGAAAGCCTTCGGGCATTGAGTATCCAAGTGAAGGTACGCTCTACTACCCAACGACGGGGCAACACTTTGAAGCCCTTCTGCTGTTCAGTTCGTAAGACTACCTGCCACGTCCAGCCCCAGAGCCGCTTCACATAGTTCAGCTACTCTGCCCCCCGATAGCCCCCATCTAACGCGCAGCGGCCGCCCAAACTAACTCAATAGGGCTACAGAGTTGGTGTAAGCAGGGTACTTGCTTAATATAGCGTAATAGTTGCATCGGCTCAGCTTTCTCTGAGACCCCCGCCGCACATATCCACACAGCCAGCAGTAGACCTTGTGTATCGGTGAGGACAAAACGTTTACGTCCTTTTACATTTTTGCCCCCATCGTAGCTCCGGTGCTCACCCTCACAAGCAGTAGTTCGGCGAGATTGCGAGTCTAAACTAGCCGCACTGGGTTGTTTTTTTCGTTTCATGCTTTTTCTTACTTCTTGGACAAATTCAGCGTGTATCCATTGCCACGTACCGTCTTTACTCCAACGGTTAAAATAGCCATACATAGTAGACCAGTAAGGAAAATCATGGGGTAAGCTGCGCCAGCTACACCCCGTTTTCATCGGGCGCCGGGCGCTACATAAAAAATGGCGCTAATCACTTCTTTAAGATCAACGGGCGGGCGTCCTGCACCGCTTTGCTGATACTGACTAATAGGTAACATCGGCTCCATCCATTTTTACTAATATCGCTAGGATACTTCGCCCTTTTTACGTTTTTTAATGTAGTATTCATGACTAGATAAGTTTTGTTGTGTGGTTACACAAAACCTATCTGTCTTGAGTACTTTTTGGTTTATCAATTGTTTAATAGACTTTTAAAACAGCTTCTCAGCTTAGGCAGGCTGTCGTTAACTTTGATAAAATTATCTATGAAACTGAAGGTGATTTCTCGCGAAGTGGCCTTACTGTACCTTCCGTAATACGGATCGGCTTTTTAGCTACATTGTCGAATAAAGATTTGGCAGGCACAATTGACCAAATTGCAACACGCCGTTACCAATGGGCAATGAGTAATCTGATCAGTAAGCTTCAGTGATCTATCTCGGCTATAAACGCTCAATCTTCTTTATCTAGTATGCTCCACATACGAAAGACCCGCCCAGCAATATCTACCCAGCAGGTCTTTTATATGGAATGAGTTGTCAAATTATTCTAACAATTGTTTAAGCTACTTGCGGAGGAAGATACTGGGTTTCATCGGTTTCGTCTATGGCGGCTTGGTACAGTGATGCGAAGGAAGACTTTATCCAGATGACGGCGGGAATGGTACCGACAATGAATAATAGTAACCCACCGAAAAATATGAAGATTGAGGTAACTCCTAAACCAAATATTTTCCAGCCGTAGCCACGAGTTAGTTTCCAACTGCCTTCTACCGCAGCAATTGGGTCTAATCCTTTGTCCATCACTAGGTACGATACAAAAGCCAGCCGACAACCGACAATAATACCCGGGATGATGAGCGCAATGGTGGCAATACCAACTAAGGCACCTGCTAGCAGATTAGCCAGAATAATGGTTACGTAGTCGTTAAATCCGATAATGATATTTTTCACATTGATGGCTTCCCGTCGGGCCGCTTGTACGAAGAGTAGATCAGCTCCGTACTCAATCACGGGTACAAATAATAGCCAGTAGGCGATTACCATAATTTCAAAGAATACCGGTATTCGTTGGAAAGGGCCAATAAAATTATCTTCATCACTCCCTCGGTCATCGTAAAAATTCCCACTAATTGATTCTAACGGGATGTCAGCAATCGCTAGTACAATGACTACTAAGAATAGAGGAAGGAAGTAGCGTTTCATAGTTTCCCATCCGTGGGATAAGCTGCCTTTCCAAGTGGGTTGAATGTTGTTATTTACAGTTTCCATTTTTATAGGGTTCTTGGTTAAAGAGTATGCTCAAATGAAGGGAAAAGCTGCTAATTCCACCAGCTACTAAAGTAGTGTTTTGCTAATTCACTACTTTAGTAGGATGGCTAATACGAAAGTAGGGGGTATTTTTGGGCAGTATTATTACCAAACGCTATGGATATTCAGCGACTGCTGATTTGGGTATGTTTTGTTTTGTGTCTCGGTCTCACCGTAGGCGGAGTCATGGTATTTTTTCGGCTTAGGGAACGGGGAAGCCTTCCGACAGTACGGCTGATGCAGTACTACCTGGTGATGATGTACGCCTTCGGATTCTACGCCCTTTGGAGCGACGTGCTGCTCCGGCTGTTATTTCCGCTAGAGCAGGAGGAAGGGCTAATCCCAAAAATCTCTAATTTTCTATCACTACTAAGTGCTCCGTTTCTCCTGATTGGACTCACTATGCTCGCCCTCTGGGGAGTGCGAATGCTGCTAAAGAAATCTGCGATTTTGCTTATTGCTGGCGGAGGGCTAGGATTGCTCACCATCGCATTGCCGCACCTGTT
>CAKZPJ010000586.1 GCA_937138955.1 uncultured Flammeovirgaceae bacterium
ATCGACCCGGGGCGGGTTGTGTGTTACTGATAGACAATAAAGAGATTACCCAGATTCCTCAACTGGCTCAAATCACTAGTCGGAAAATTAGTAATTATCAGATTCCTCAAGAAAAAGCGACTCTTAGCGGAGTGGACTATACCCAGCTCAACGAAGCAATAGGCTGGGCTTTTTCGGAACCGGATGCCGAGCGTCTAAAGAATACTAAAGCAGTAGTGGTAATCTACAACGATACCTTGGTAGCCGAACGCTACGCTTCTGGTTTCTCCGCCGAAACGCGGATGCCTGGTTGGTCAATGACTAAAAGCGTAATCAATGCCTTGGTGGGCATTAGCGTTCAGCAATCGCAGTTAGACGTTCAGCAGCCTGCTCCGGTTCCGGCTTGGCAGGAAGAAGGTGATCCGAGGCAAAGCATCACTTGGAATCATCTAATGCGAATGAGCAGCGGATTAGAGTGGGACGAAACCTACTTCGGAGTGAGCGACGTTACCCGAATGCTGTATTTATCGGAAGATATGGCGAGTGTGGCTATTCATCAACCGTTGGATGAAGAGCCTGGCAAAGAGTGGTACTATTCCAGCGGAACAACTAATATTCTATCGCTTTTGCTTCGGCAACATTACGGCGATGATGCTTACTACGCGTTACCCTATCAGCAACTATTTCAACCACTTGGAATGTCGAGTGCAATTATCGAGGCCGATTTATCCGGTACATTTGTAGGATCATCGTATATGCTAGCTACTGCTCGCGACTGGGCCAAGTTCGGTTTGCTATATTACCATGATGGGATTTGGCAGGGAAAGCGGGTTTTGCCGGAAGGGTGGGTAAAGTATACCACTCGTCCGGTATACGATGCTCCTTTTCGTAAATACGGTGCTCAATTTTGGCTCAATGCCGGAGAACGCAATCGCCCCGACCAGCGGGAGCTTCCCGATGTGCCGACTGAATTGTTTTTTGCTCAGGGTTTTGACGAGCAAAGCATCTTTATTTTACCCAAACGTAAATTGGTAATTGTCCGGTTGGGCACTACTGCTCGGGGTAATTTTGACAAAAACTACTTTCTACATGAGGTCATAAAAGCGTTTAATTACAAAAACTGACTAAAGTCAGGTATTGACCTAAGCACTCTCATGGTTATTAGGGAATAAAAGAGGGAAATTGATACTATCAAAATTAATCAGATGTACCACCCTATAACCACCCAAGTCATGATACCTAAAAAGAATCCCGCCCTTGATTACACCCACCTAAGACCAATGTTTCTTAGCATAGGGTTAGCTACTAGCATGTTAATGGTAACTACTGTTTTTGAATGGAAGTCTTATGAAAACAATGAATTGGTTGAGTTGGCTGCTGCTATGACCGATCAGTACGAAGATGTGCTGGAAATTCCGCCAACCAATCAGCCACCCCCGCCCCCACCTAAAATTATCCAGCCCGAGATCGTCGCCGTTGCTGATGATATTGAAATAGATGATCTGGAAATTTCACTGGATATAGAGATTAAAGAGTCTACTGTTATTGAGCCTCGGGACTATTCTACTAAAATTGAAGAACCCGAAGAAGAAGTAGTAGATGAGATATTTGTGATTGTAGAGAATTTCCCTGAACCAGTAGGTGGCATGATGGCTTTTTATGAGTACGTTCAAAAAAACATGGATTACCCCAATCGGGCCCGTAATATGAGTGTTGAAGGGAAAGTATTTGTACAGTTCATTGTTTTCCCCGATGGTTCGCTTCGCAATATTAAGGCTATTAAAGGAATTGGAGCCGGCTGCGATGAAGAAGCGGTGCGAGTAATAAAAGAATCTCCTGTTGAGTGGCTTCCCGGTAAGCAACGCGGAGTTCCAGTTAAAGTGAAGATGGTGCTTCCCATCACGTTTAAGCTGAAGAACAAGTAGATTCTACTTAAACCAACGCTAGTGTACTACACACCTCTCTCCAGCTACTAAAAAAATTAAGTACACAACACGCACAGGGTGGTAACTGGCGTACAACTAAGTGGTCGCTTCACAGAAGCGATCACTTTCTGTTAGTGCCTACTGCAAATTCAAGGTAGATTTGGTATTTGGCTCTTACACACTGCACAAACGAATAACGCTAGCCAATCGCTTCCTGTCCTCCTTTGAGACGAATCTAAATAATCAGCCCTCCTATTATGAAGATGAAATCGCTCACTACTGAGAGTCTTCCATAAACTGAATTTTATCTTTTACAACACCCTTTAAATAGAAAAATATTCATCTCGCCTAGGTCAATATCAACTAGACTTAATATTGAAAGTAACGAATTTTTGTTATCGGTTGCACTGATTTTTTGGCAGAGAAGGTTAAGAACATTAACTTGAACACGCACTCTTATTTTTATTCTAAAATCTGTTGAAACTAGCTATGAGCACCGAATTAACCACCCACCGTGTAGGCATCATCATGAACGGCGTAACCGGACGGATGGGCACCAATCAACACCTGATGCGTTCCATTGTAGAAATTATTAAACAGGGAGGGGTAAAGATTAGCCCCACTGAAGTAATCATGCCTGACCCTATTTTAGTTGGGCGGAATGCAGTAAAGCTACAAAAACTGTGTGAACGGTCAGGGGTTGAAAAATATACAACTGATGTAGACGAAGCTTTGCAAGACGATCAGTACTCAATCTATTTTGATGCTCAAACTACTGGCCGACGAGCCGAGGCGGTACGCAAAGCGGCCGCGGCTGGAAAGCACGTTTACTGTGAAAAACCAACTGCCACTGATACCGAGACTGCCTTAGATATTTACCACGTCTGCCAAAAGCACGGGGTAAAAAATGGCGTAGTGCAAGATAAACTATGGTTACCCGGTATGGTAAAAGTAAAGCGGTTGATTGAAAACGGATTCTTCGGTGATATTTTATCGGTACGAGGGGAATTTGGTTACTGGGTATTTGAGGGTGATACCATTCCGGCTCAGCGACCTTCCTGGAACTATAAAAAAGAAGAAGACGGAGGCATTATTGTAGATATGCTCTGCCACTGGCGCTACGTGCTCGATCATATATTCGGCAAAGTGAAAGCGGTTTCTTGTTTAGGAGCCACTCATATTCCCGAGCGGGTAGACGAGCAAGGTAATACGTATAAAGCTACTGCCGACGATGCTGCTTACGCCACCTTTGAGCTAGAGGGCGGAGTTATCGCTCATTTCAACTCATCTTGGACAGTGCGAGTTCGTCGCGATGATCTACTCACCCTACAAATTGACGGCACCAAAGGCTCAGCTGTAGCTGGATTGCGTGAGTGCTGGATTCAACACTACGGCAACACTCCCAAACCCGTCTGGAACCCCGACATTGTTCAGCCAATAGATTTCTACAACGGCTGGTCTAAAATACCGGAGC
>CAKZPJ010000587.1 GCA_937138955.1 uncultured Flammeovirgaceae bacterium
CCTAACGATATGACATATACTTCCTACGGAGATCGCCCTCAACTTCAAGGCATTTCAGCGAGTGCGCTATTGTTCGCTGAATGTGCAAATATGTGGCTAAGTAGTAGAAACGGTCTTCACCAGTATGATGTAGAAACCGATTCGCTACAATCATACTACATGGTGGATGGTCTTCAGGGGGATAGCTTCGTTAGAAAGAGTGCTTTTAAGTCAAAGAACGGTCTCCTGTATTTTGGGGGCGAAGAAGGAGTTAATGGCTTCCACCCTGATTCGATAAGCGCCACTAAGCCCCAGTCTAACTTATACGTTCAGAAGATAGAAATACTAAATAAGTCCGCCAAGAGTCTAATCCCCGATCAACTACGCGAGGGGACTGAAAACGTGAAAAAACTTCAATTGACATCAGACCAATCTTCATTTTCCTTTCAGTTTGCGGCTATCGGGAATCTGCTCAACCCAAATTACCACTATGCCTATCGCCTAGGGGGCTTTGATACTGATTGGATCTACCCAGAATCTCAAAGAGTGGCTACGTACACCAATATACCATCAGGGCAGTATAATTTCGAGGTAAAGGCTGGAACAAAAAAGGGAATATGGGATGTATCATCTCGGCAGATTGCCATCTCGGTAGCTCCACCCTGGTGGCAAAGTAATTTAGCCTACGTTAGTTATGGATTAGCTACGTTGTCCTTTATTTTTGGAATTATCCTGTGGGTACGACTGAAGAATAGAATGAGCCGGGAAGAATTTTTGTTTAGCAAAGAAAAGGAGTTGTATGCTCTCAAAATGAATTTCTTCGCCAAAATGTCGCACGAAATACAGACCCCCTTAACACTTATTATGGCCCCCATTGACGATATGCTTCAAGGAGCTAAGTCTAACGGTAATAATCTATTAAACCAACGGTTAACCCTCATCAAAAACAATGCTCAGCGTCTTTCAAGAATTTCGGCTGAACTTATGACCATCCGCAATAAAGAGTTGAATCAGCTTAGTGTATATCCAGAAAAGAGAAATGTTATTTTAGATATAGATAAAATAGCCGAATCTTTCGCAGAACACGCCCAGTTTAAAAATATCTCCTTCACACAAGATTATCCTAAATCCGAAATTTTACTTTGGTATGATATCGAAAAAATAGAGCATGTCTTTTACAACCTTTTATCAAACGCCTTTAAATTCACACCTCAAGGCGGCATAGTTTACTTAAGTATTACTGAACGACCTGATGGTCAACTAGTTGATATATCCGTTACAGATTCTGGTCCAGGAATACCGACTGATGAACGAGAGGATATTTTTGAGCTATTTTATCAATCGGATGTTGGCAAACAAGCAAAGGGGCAAGGGATTGGGTTGGCGCTGAGTAAAGAGTTAGTGGATCTTCATCGAGGGAAAATAGAAGTTTCTTCTTCAGAAAAGGGTACTTGTTTTATAGTCAGCCTGAAGACTGGAGATATTTTTTCAACACAAGAAAAAAGCCAGCCAGCCACTGTTCACCTATCTCCTTCCCAACGACCTTCTAAAACACTAACGGTAGCCGAAAAACTTGGTAGCAATGCCCAGAGATTTGCTGAGAAACGGGGAACAATTCTTGTTGTAGAGGATAATGTAGAAATGCAAATATTTCTGCGTGATTTATTCTCTCCGCAGTTTTACGTACTTGTTGCCGAAAATGGCCGAGAAGGAATTGACTTTGCCCGCAAGAAATCTCCTGATGTGATTGTTAGTGATGTTATGATGCCGATTATGGATGGAATAAGTATGAGCAAGAAGTTACTAAAGTCAAAGGCAACTGCCCACATGCCTATACTTTTGCTTACCGCTAAAAATACAGCAGAAAGTAAGCTTTCTGGCTTTTCATCCGGGGCAATAGCCTATATTCAGAAACCATTTGACCCTTATGAATTAGTGTTGAGAGTTAACAATATTCTGGATAATAAAGAAAAAACGATCGTTAAACATCAATCAGATGTGCTAAGTGTCCCGCATATCGCCGAGATTCAGTCTAAGGATGAGCAATTTATAGAGCAACTAGCATCTGAATTGAACAAACAGCTAGAAAATGCTGAATTTAGGCTGGAAGACTTAGCTGGATGTATGAATATGAGTTACTCCGGTATTTACCGAAGGTGTCAGCAGGTAGTTGGTAAAACACCTCTTGAGTACTTCAAGACTCTTAAACTAAAATATGCATTAATACTGATCGTGGAAAATGGCTACAATATTTCTGAAGCTGCCTTTATGGTTGGTTATAAAGACCCAAAGTATTTTACAAAATGCTTTAAGAACGAGTTTGGAACACCTCCTATATTGTTGAAAAAAGAGTACCAGAAAATTGGCCTGACCGCCCTAGCCAAGAAATACCACTTTACATTACCTCAACAATTAGTAAAAATCACACCTTCTTAGAAGGTGGCTTTGGCTAGCCCCCGTAGGGGGCGACAGGGGCCAGTGCTAGAAATCAAACTTTTGTTGCTGGCCCTCCACTCTTTTCTCTTCATTCTCTTGGTACTTGACATACTTATTTATGGTATCCTCATCAAGACCTACCGTGCTCACAAAATATCCCCGTGCCCAAAAATGGTTCCCTCGCCGCGGTGGCCCCAATAAGGTTTCTGTTTCAACTTGGGATAGCTCTTGAAAAGCTTTATCGCGATTTTGCCCTTCAGGGTGCCCATCACCTTGGAAATGGAAACTTTCGGTGGTACCGAGACCAGCAAATGAATGTGGTCGTCCTGTACGTTCAACTCATCAACGACACATTCTTTCCATCGCCCGGCGACCTTTAGATTAGCATCATGGATCAAGCATTTGAAAAGTGCTATCTTAGTAGAGAG
>CAKZPJ010000588.1 GCA_937138955.1 uncultured Flammeovirgaceae bacterium
TGTTGAGTAAGAGCGTCCGGTGAGACGCGCCTATTTTTTTCAAGTGCGATGGATACCCCTAACTTACCATTAGTCCAACCTGACCATTGGAGCATATCATGTAACTTAAAATGGGTAAAGAAACCGCTACCGTCCGAGTAATGAAGCAGTAACTGCCCTGTTCCCGGAATCAATCCGGGAGTTCTTAAATTTTACCTCGAAAGTCTTTTAATAAAGTCTCGAGTATTCTTGAAGCAGTTTCAGAGAAACAAAAAAATTCATGAAATCACTATTTGTATTATTCATAGCCTTTATTCTGATCGGAATAATCGGGTACCGCAGCGGCGAACCTCACCCTCCAATGACCAATAGTCTACCCAAGCAGACAACTGCGTGTTGCGTGATAAAAAATGAAAACAACGCATTTTGGAGTAAACGCTTTGATCGCTGCGCCAGCGATTGGTTGGAACGATTCTCTACTAAACTAGGTGAAGAAATCCGCGAGGTGAATAATCTGCGGATTCATCAGGCCAACGCCTGGGCACACCCAAACCAGTACAAAACGAATACCGAAAAAATAGATTTGCCAACCAATCAATCTAACCTATTCACTCACCCGTACCGCAGCGACAGACCTAAAGTAAGTAAACTCAAAAATTAATAATTATGAAAACCACTATTTTATCTTTTATCATTTCTCTATCATTAACTCTGACTTTCAGCAGTTGCCAAACCGAAGAAGTAGCGCCCATTCAATCTGGAGGTAGGCTCCTTAATCCAGTGAAGCTACCCGTTCCCACTAGTATTCCTCCCGCAGAAGTTATTCGTACCGATTATTCTGGAGCAACTAAATGGCGCATTACATTTACTAATCCTAAATATGCATTCAGATGGTCTTACCAGCGGTTCTTCAGTATCTCCGATGGCACTTTCCGTACACTAGCTGATCTAAATAATAGTCCCAAAGCTACTTCTAAAGCTGATATGGATTTTCTGTTTGGGTACATACGGGCTGCTGGCGAATACAATTACTATCTACATCACGCATCAAGTGCGCCAGCTACTCAATTTAAACCGGCTAGTCTAGGCTTACTCCAACTGGCTGATATCACAGCGAATCACCCCGATTTGTTCCAGACTGCTTTTGAAAAAAGTCCTTTTGAGGCTACTCCTTTTCAACCTTACAACTACAGTAAGGGTGGCGATGAATCTACTTATTACGAGAATGGTGACATCTTTCTGTTCAAGACTGATCAGAACCCAGTTCGCTACGGAGCTATCCGCATCGTAGAGACATCTCAAATTTATCAGGGCATTGGCTCTCGCATTGTGGAGGTCATTGCGCAGGCGGATAATAACATTTTTCAACCCAGTAACTAACCAAACTCTTACAGTAAATAACCATTAAAAATTATGAAGTATCTCAATTATCTCTTTTTAGCCCTTATAAGTGTCATACTATTGGCTAGCTGTCAGTCAGATGATATTAGCAGTTCGTATCAAGTGAAGAAGCGCCCTACCCGCCCGGGGGAATATGCTCCTACGCCTCCCTCCCCAATTCCACCTACATCAGTAGTGGAAGAAGAACTGGATGGAGCCAAACGTTGGTTAATTACTTTCAATGATATTGACTACGATCTGCACTATCTTCATCAGCGATTCTTCAGCACAGTAGATGGTTCTTTTTACAATATTAAACAACTACACCTTAGTGCTGACGCTACCGCCAAAGCTGATCTAGATTTCTTAGTTGGCCGGGTGCAATCTACTGAAGGCTTTCTGTTAACCTATCCCGAACAAGCGGTAGCTACTCAATTTAAGCCCTCTGACCTAACAGTAAAGCAACTAGCCTTCATGGCGGAGAATAATCCAGACCAATTAGAAGATACGTTTGAAAACAGCCTTTATGCGGCTACCAATGTTCAGCCCTACAACTACGTTGAAGACAAATATGATTTTGAGTATTACGAGACGGGAGACATCTTCTTATTTAAGACTGACCGTTCTCCCGCCCGTTATGGCGCAGTACGCATTGTGCAATCCGTACCATCTCAAGTAGCAAGTACTCGAGTGGTGGAGGTGACCGTGCAAGCGGGTAATAGCGATCTTGGTTTGACTAACTAAAGCACCTCCTTCATCTAAAGCAACCTATTAACTAATATTTAATCCCCCTTCAACATGAACGTAACAACAAATAAGACACTGTTTGAGCAAATTGGCGGTATGACCGCAGTAGATGCTACCGTAGATATTTTTTATACCAAAGTGCTGGCTGACGATTCTATTAGCCACTTCTTCCGCTGGACACACATGAAGTCTCAGCACGCTAAGCAAAAAGCTTTTCTGGCCTATGCCTTTGGGGCTCCGCTCAATTATAGTGGCAAAAGTATGCGAAACGCCCACGCTCATTTGGTAGAACGAGGATTGAATGAAAGTCATTTTAATGCAGTAATGGGTCACTTGGTGTCTACCCTGCAAGAGTTGCAAGTACCTGAAGAACTAATTGCCCAGACCGGGAAAATCGCCGAGGGCACCCGGAATGATGTGCTCGGCTAATAAAATAGAGAAGTAGTTTCAAGCAAGGGTGTTTTACTGAAGCACCCCCTGCTTTTTTTAAAAAGCTTATTCAATAACCATAAATCCCGTAAATCATGAAATCATTTAGTTTTATCATTTTAGCCTTATTTTGTCTGACTACTTTTTCGGCCTGTGAACAGGAGGAAGTAGCCCCATTCCATACAAGTAATCAACGCCCGTTGCCGGATGCGGGCGGATTCGCTCCTGACCCTTTACCGGATGCAGGTGGGTTCGCTAATAACCCTAGTTCACCTACGGTGCAACCGATAGCATTCTACCCTTTGGTCTTTTCTAAAGCCAAAGGATGGTATATTAAGTGGAAAGTGCCAAGTATGGCAAGTGGCTCCTTCCCTCATAAAGATCATGATTTTTGGGACAATTGTGCGGGGTTTCTGAGCACTGTAGACGGATCGCTCCGTAGTATTAACGAGCTTAATAACTTAGGCTGGGAAGCTACCGCTGATACTGATATGTATATACCTATCGGTAAATTACGGTCTCCCAGTGGATTTCCGCTCGTACACGCTGCTCATCGCCGGGCTACATTTTTTAAGCTCAGCAATATGACCTCTGAAGAAATGATGTCGATGGCTCATCATAGTCCAAACAATTTCGAGGAAGCTTACGAAGAGAACCCTGCCTCCCCAGAAGGTTTAGTTCCTTATGACCCATATGACCACAGCGCCTTTTACCAAGAAGATGAAGTATATGTTTTCAAAACTGGAAGAAACCCAGCTAAATATGGTGCCATAAGAATTATAGATGGACCTTCATATCAGGCAAATTCTTTTTCCATTGTACAAGTTGAAGTAGTAGTGCAAGATGACGGTTGGAAAAATTATTATAAATTTGGTGGAAGTGCCGAACCGGGTGAGTAGGCGGCATTTGCTGCATTATTTATCCGATTCTGCTGGCAAAAGCCCTTCGGCTTACGTTTTTGGGGCACCCCTCAACTACAATGGTAAAAGTATGCGTGACACTCACAATCATTTAGTTAGTAAAACGTGGATTGAATGAAAGTCACTTTAATGCAGTAATGGGTCATTTGGCGTCTACCCTGCAAGAGTTGCAAGTACCTGAAGAATTAATTGCCCGAGCCGGAAAAATCGCCGAGGGCACCCGGAATGATGTGCTCGGCTAATAAAATATAAAATAGAGAAGTAGTTTCAAGCAAGGGTGTTTTACTAAAGCACCCCCTGCTTTCTTTTAAGAAATCTGTTTTCCCATAATCAAGAAGTAACACAATCATCTGATCGCGTAACTGGGCTAAAAAGTAAGATGTAAAGCCAGCCTAGTTTGGTAGAAGAATATAAAATAGAGAAGTAGTGAGCAAGGGTACTCTACTGGGGTACTCCTGCTTTATTTTCTTACTCCATCAAAATGACTAAATCATGACAACCGAAATTTTAGAAACACCTCAGTATTTAGAATCTATTGAGGATCAATACAAAAGTAGCTTTCACCGTATTCACGCCTTTGTGGAAGCGCTAAGTACTAGCTACCATCAGGGCAGAATATCTCCGAAAAAAATGCGCGAAGTGTATAGAAGCTTCGGAGACGACTTCCTGAATAATACAGTACAGGGACACGGTTGGCGAAAACCGTTCGGCTACGCTGGAGATTTTCTAATGATTGATAAGATCTACACTTGTCATACCTCAAAAAACCCTACGTATCGCGGGTGGGATGAGTACTTCCATCAGCAGGCAGCACCTCGGGCAGTACGTAATCGTAAGGAGTATTTCAAACAACTGTTGCGTACACGGATGCTCATCCAAAGATCTTTTACCTTACTGAATGTTGCTAGCGGATCCGCTCGCGATCTGACAGAATTTTACGCAGATATGAACCAACCTCAACGGTTGCATACTACCTGTGTAGAAATGGATCAGCACGCCATCGCTTATGTTAAGAATTTGAATCAACTTTACCTGCCTTACATAAAACCGATAACTTATTTTTTAACCGTTACTAAGCAGACATTTGACTTAAT
>CAKZPJ010000589.1 GCA_937138955.1 uncultured Flammeovirgaceae bacterium
ATTTGAAAAAGCTGATCCGGAACCAGTCTAGTGAGATTTTGATTTCGAATCAAAATTTATCCCTTGTTGGAAAACCAGTGCTGGTGGAAGCGGATAAGTTTTACATGCAACGATTATTCAACAATCTGCTACTGAATGCACTGGAGGCTTCCGACGACAAGCAAGAAGTATTAGTGACCCTCGAGCACAATGGTTATTTTAAAATCACGGTGCACAACCCTGGGGTAGTACCTGCTGAAGTGCGCGAGCATTTTTTTGAAAAGTTTGTAACATCTGGAAAAGAAGAGGGAACCGGATTAGGAACGTACCTCGCTAAACTTGTTGTAGAAATGCACGAAGGTACCATCGCTTTCCGAAGTTCCGAGAAACACGGTACCGATATCATTATCCTTTTGCCCCGTGAAGTTCTTTTGAAGTAGCCATTTATCTTGATTAGCTTAAACTTTTGATAATCAGTAATTTAGACACCATTATATAAAGTTAAAAATTAAGAAATTCTCTTCTGAGAAATATTGAGATCCATAGGTTTTAATCTTGCGGTTATATCTAAAAGCTGAATAAACGCCCTTCCGAAATATGATTTGGCTCTCCAAGCTACTAAGTTTGTTGTCAATTCGCCGCAGTATGATCCGCCCTTACTGACACCCTGGGACTTACCTAGTTTAGTAGACTAATTTGATACAGCTTAGATAGATTTAAAAGACCTTAGAATCCAATCTATTTAGTCTCAACTGCACACTCTTGAACAAGACTAACACTTTTGCGATTAATTACTGAATGACTATCAAACTGCTGCCTAAGCGATCAAATTTTAGGAGTCAGTTTCAGCATAATATTTTAATTAAACCATAACTGATGAATCTACCGTATTTAACCCCCGAACGACTTCAAGCTTTTATTCAATCGGCACTCATTGAAGATGTAGGGGATGGCGATCATTCAACCTTGGCATCGGTCCCTTCCGATACCCAAAAGAAGGCTCACCTATTGGTAAAAGGGGAAGGCATTTTGGCCGGAGTAACCCTGGCTGAGCAAATATTCAGTGACGTAGATGAACGGTTAACGATTGATGTGTCGATTGCTGATGGCACTGAAGTACAATTTGGCGATATTGCATTTGTGGTATCGGGTAAAGCACAGTCTATTCTTACGGCCGAACGGTTGGTGCTTAACTGTATGCAGCGAATGAGCGGTATCGCTACGTATACCCACCGCCTTCAATCTATGATTGCTCATACCTCAGCCAAACTGTTAGATACCCGCAAAACGACGCCAAACTTTCGGTTACCAGAAAAATGGTCGGTAGCCATGGGGGGGGGGCAAAACCATCGCTACGCCCTTTACGATATGATTATGCTGAAGGATAATCACATTGATTACGCTGGAGGGATTCGTAAAGCAGTAGAAAGCACCCATCGGTATTTAAATGAAAAACAACTGGATTTGTCCATCGAGGTAGAAACCAGAAATTTGGAGGAAGTTCGCGAGGTGTTATCGGTTGGGGGGGTAGATGTCATCATGCTAGATAATATGTCGCCTGAAACGATGCGGGAGGCAGTAAAGATGATAGGTGATCAGGCTAAGACCGAGGCATCGGGAAATATTAACGAAAAAACTATCGTAGCGGTAGCCGAGTGTGGGGTGGATTATATCTCAGTTGGTGCGCTTACCCATTC
>CAKZPJ010000590.1 GCA_937138955.1 uncultured Flammeovirgaceae bacterium
CCTGCCGGTACCCTAACAGCTCTAGCCCGAGGTCGTCAATGGCCTGGTTAATATATTCCCGGCATTCTTCGCGCAATTTAGCGTTAGCCGGGAAAAAGATCATCGCTACACCGTATTCATTAAAGTCTGGTAAGCTGAATTTTACATTTTCTTGAAAGAAGCGGTGGGGTTTCTGTACCAAAATTCCGGCTCCATCGCCGGAGTCGGGTTCGCAGCCACAGGCTCCCCGGTGCTCCATATTCTGAAGCATTATGATCGCGTCATCTACAATACTGTGCGATTTTTTACCTCGTAAATGAGCAACAAACCCGATACCACAAGCATCGTGTTCAAATGAGGAGTCATATAAAGAATTTTCGCTATTTCTCATCCGCAAGTCTTTAGTATACGCTTTCAACAAATAGATAATAGTTTAATGTTTGGAAATCAGAATAAAATTTCTGAATTTTACTTTTGAGCAGACTATTGTATCGCATATACTCTTTTAGAGAGAATATGACCTAAACACTGCACTAAATATTTGGTATTGGTTTTTCGCGAAATTTTATTCCGCGAATAAGCAATATACTTAATTTTTGGTACATCATAAACCGAATTTATTAGCAAAATACCAAATGTTATCAGGCGGGGGGGGATAGTGCTTGCTTTCTACTGAGAATATGATTACTTCAAAATCTTTTCGTTGTTAATCTTGCAACGTAAGCCAAAATCTTACATTAGAGATTATGATTTTGTTAATATTTGAAAAATTATCTTCTCATTGAGAAATTTTTAAAAAAGAATAGAATTATTGCGAATATTAACTAATTCTACTCCAGTTAAATGTATTTTCCCTCATTTTATCTACGTGCTGGCGAATAGGGTGATGCTGCGGTAGAAGTAAATCAGGATCATCTTGTAATATTTCAGCTGCGGAAAGGCGGGCTTCCTGCAAAATTTTACCATCCTTGCTCAAATCAGCTACCAGCAAATCTAGTATCCCACTTTGTTGAGTGCCTTCAATATTGCCGGGGCCGCGTAGTTTTAGATCTGTTTCGGCTATCTCAAAACCGTTGGTAGTGCGCACCAGTGTTTCCAGACGCACCTTACTATCCTTACTGAGTTTATAATCGGTCATGAGAATGCAGTACGACTGCTCGCCTCCCCGACCTACCCGACCCCGCAACTGATGCAACTGGGCTAAACCGAAACGGTCGGCATTTTCTACTATCATCACGGTAGCGTTGGGCACATCTACGCCTACTTCAATGACGGTAGTAGCCACCATAATTTTGGTTTTGCCCTGAGCAAACAGATGCATCTCGTAATCTTTATCAGAGCCGCTCATCCGTCCGTGGACACAGCTTACTGGCACATCGGGAAACGCCCGACGGATAGATTCGTAACCGTCTTCCAGATGCTTCAAGTCTAGCTTTTCAGATTCCTCAATCAGTGGGTATACGATGTACACTTGCCGTCCGGCTTGAATTTGTTCCTTTATAAATCCGAATACCCGCAGCCGGTTATTTTCAAAGCGGTGCAGCGTTTTGATAGGCTTCCGCCCTTTGGGTAATTCATCAATCACCGACACATCCAAATCTCCGTAAAGTGTCATAGCCAAAGTGCGTGGAATTGGCGTGGCGGTCATCACAAGTACGTGTGGGTATGTTTTTCCGGCGTTTTTGTTCCAAAGCTTGGCTCGTTGAGCCACCCCGAAACGATGCTGCTCATCAACAACGGACAATCCTAAATTTTTAAACTGTACTCGGTCTTCTAGCAAGGCGTGGGTTCCTACTAAAATAGGTAATGTTCCCATTTGTAGCATCTCATCAATAATTCTCCTTCCTTTTCGTCCAGTAGATCCGGTCAGTAGCGCAATCTCTAATCCTAGTGCATTAGCAAAGGGAGTTAGGTTGCGATAGTGCTGTTCGGCCAAAATTTCGGTAGGAGCCATCAGGGCTGTCTGTGTGCCACTGCTGATGGCGATAAGCATACAAATAAAGGATACAATGGTTTTGCCACTACCTACATCTCCTTGTAATAGCCGATTCATCTGCTTGCCAGAATGCAAATCAGCGTAAATCTCTTTAATCACCCGCTTTTGAGCATTGGTTAGTTCAAAAGGCAACTGGTTTTCGTAGAACTCATGTACAAACTTAGTATCTCCAAATACCTGACCAGGAAACTTGTCGATACGAGCCAGCTTGCGTTTGAGCAGTCGCAATTGAACATAAAATAACTCTTCAAAC